>NZ_CP179211.1:0-100125 GCF_051201665.1 Psychrobium sp. nBUS_13
CACGATTGACGAATATGACGGCTCTTCTATGGTCAACCGGTTGGTGTTAGGCGAAGGGGTAACCAGTGAGAGCATATCATTTGCTCGCTCTGGTGATGACCTTATTGTGTCGATTGGTACGGATAGCGTCACTATTAAACGATACTACGGACATATCTATTATCAAGTTGAAGAAATTGAAGTGGGTGGAGAGGTGTTTAGGCTTGCGACGTTAGCGGCTGCCAATGGTGTTGATGTTCTTGGTGTAAGTGATGAGGCTGATACATTGCACGGTACTGACCAAGTTAATGTCTTTGATGGCCTTGGTGGCGATGACACCCTTTATGGTTATGATGGCGATGATGATATCTCAGGCGGTGACGGTAATGACACGCTCAATGGTGGTAATGACAATGATGCCTTATCGGGCGGTGAAGGCAACGACACATTAAACGGTGATAACGGTGATGATGTGCTTGATGGTGGTGTCGGTGACGATAGCTTGAGTGGCGGCAGCGGCAATGATGTCTTTACGGGGGGGCAAGGTAACGATCGCTTGAACGGTGGTAGTGGCAGTGATACTTACCACTTTGGTTTAGGTGACGGTCAAGACACGATTGACGAATATGACAGTGCTTCTACGGTTAACCGATTAGTGTTAGGTGAGGGTATTACGCGTGAAAACATATCATTTGCTCGCTCTGGTGATGACCTTATTGTGTCGATTGGCACGGATAGCGTCACTATCAAACGATACTACGGACATATCTATTATCAAGTTGAAGAAATTGAAGTGGGTGGTGAGGTCTTTAGACTTGCAACGTTTGCGGCAGCAAATAGTGTGGCAGTGCTTGGCGCTAGTGATGGTGCAAACACGTTACATGGTACGAACCAAGTTAATGTTTTTGATGGTCTTGGTGGCGATGACACCCTTTATGGTTATGATGGCGATGATGATATCTCAGGCGGTGACGGTAATGACACGCTCAATGGTGGTAATGACAATGATGCCTTATCGGGCGGTGAAGGCAACGACACATTAAACGGTGATAACGGTGATGATGTGCTTGATGGTGGTGTCGGTGACGATAGCTTGAGTGGCGGCAGCGGCAATGATGTCTTTACGGGGGGGCAAGGTAACGATCGCTTGAACGGTGGTAGTGGCAGTGATACTTACCACTTTGGTTTAGGTGACGGTCAAGACACGATTGACGAATATGACAGTGCTTCTACGGTTAACCGATTAGTGTTAGGTGAGGGTATTACGCGTGAAAACATATCATTTGCTCGCTCTGGTGATGACCTTATTGTGTCGATTGGTACGGATAGCGTCACTATTAAACGATACTACGGACATATCTATTATCAAGTTGAAGAAATTGAAGTGAGTGGAGAGGTGTTTAGGCTTGCGACGTTAGCGGCTGCCAATGGTGTTGATGTTCTTGGTGTAAGTGATGAGGCTGATACATTGCACGGTACTGACCAAGTTAATGTCTTTGATGGTCTTGGTGGCGATGACACCCTTTATGGTTATGATGGCGATGATGATATCTCAGGCGGTGACGGTAATGACACGCTCAATGGTGGTAATGACAATGATGCCTTATCGGGCGGTGAAGGCAACGACACATTAAACGGTGATAACGGTGATGATGTGCTTGATGGTGGTGTCGGTGACGATAGCTTGAGTGGCGGCAGCGGCAATGATGTCTTTACGGGGGGGCAAGGTAACGATCGCTTGAACGGTGGTAGTGGCAGTGATACTTACCACTTTGGTTTAGGTGACGGTCAAGACACGATTGACGAATATGACAGTGCTTCTACGGTTAACCGATTAGTGTTAGGTGAGGGTATTACGCGTGAAAACATATCATTTGCTCGCTCTGGTGATGACCTTATTGTGTCGATTGGCACGGATAGCGTCACTATCAAACGATACTACGGACATATCTATTATCAAGTTGAAGAAATTGAAGTGAGTGGAGAGGTCTTTAGGCTTGCGACGTTAGCGGCTGCCAATGGTGTTGATGTTCTTGGTGTAAGTGATGAGGCTGATACATTGCACGGTACTGACCAAGTTAATGTCTTTGATGGTCTTGGTGGCGATGACACCCTTTATGGTTATGATGGCGATGATGATATCTCAGGCGGTGACGGTAATGACACGCTCAATGGTGGTAATGACAATGATGCCTTATCGGGCGGTGAAGGCAACGACACATTAAACGGTGATAACGGTGATGATGTGCTTGATGGTGGTGTCGGTGACGATAGCTTGAGTGGCGGCAGCGGCAATGATGTCTTTACGGGGGGGCAAGGTAACGATCGCTTGAACGGTGGTAGTGGCAGTGATACTTACCACTTTGGTTTAGGTGACGGTCAAGACACGATTGACGAATATGACAGTGCTTCTACGGTTAACCGATTAGTGTTAGGTGAGGGTATTACGCGTGAAAACATATCATTTGCTCGCTCTGGTGATGACCTTATTGTGTCGATTGGCACGGATAGCGTCACTATCAAACGATACTACGGACATATCTATTATCAAGTTGAAGAAATTGAAGTGGGTGGTGAGGTCTTTAGACTTGCAACGTTTGCGGCAGCAAATAGTGTGGCAGTGCTTGGCGCTAGTGATGGTGCAAACACGTTACATGGTACGAACCAAGTTAATGTTTTTGATGGTCTTGGTGGCGATGACACCCTTTATGGTTATGATGGCGATGATGATATCTCAGGCGGTGACGGTAATGACACGCTCAATGGTGGTAATGACAATGATGCCTTATCGGGCGGTGAAGGCAACGACACATTAAACGGTGATAACGGTGATGATGTGCTTGATGGTGGTGTCGGTGACGATAGCTTGAGTGGCGGCAGCGGCAATGATGTCTTTACGGGGGGGCAAGGTAACGATCGCTTGAACGGTGGTAGTGGCAGTGATACTTACCACTTTGGTTTAGGTGACGGTCAAGACACGATTGACGAATATGACAGTGCTTCTACGGTTAACCGATTAGTGTTAGGTGAGGGTATTACGCGTGAAAACATATCATTTGCTCGCTCTGGTGATGACCTTATTGTGTCGATTGGTACGGATAGCGTCACTATTAAACGATACTACGGACATATCTATTATCAAGTTGAAGAAATTGAAGTGGGTGGAGAGGTGTTTAGGCTTGCGACGTTAGCGGCTGCCAATGGTGTTGATGTTCTTGGTGTAAGTGATGAGGCTGATACATTGCACGGTACTGACCAAGTTAATGTCTTTGATGGCCTTGGTGGCGATGACACCCTTTATGGTTATGATGGCGATGATGATATCTCAGGCGGTGACGGTAATGACACGCTCAATGGTGGTAATGACAATGATGCCTTATCGGGCGGTGAAGGCAACGACACATTAAACGGTGATAACGGTGATGATGTGCTTGATGGTGGTGTCGGTGACGATAGCTTGAGTGGCGGCAGCGGCAATGATGTCTTTACGGGGGGGCAAGGTAACGATCGCTTGAACGGTGGTAGTGGCAGTGATACTTACCACTTTGGTTTAGGTGACGGTCAAGACACGATTGACGAATATGACAGTGCTTCTACGGTTAACCGATTAGTGTTAGGTGAGGGTATTACGCGTGAAAACATATCATTTGCTCGCTCTGGTGATGACCTTATTGTGTCGATTGGCACGGATAGCGTCACTATCAAACGATACTACGGACATATCTATTATCAAGTTGAAGAAATTGAAGTGAGTGGAGAGGTCTTTAGGCTTGCGACGTTAGCGGCTGCCAATGGTGTTGATGTTCTTGGTGTAAGTGATGAGGCTGATACATTGCACGGTACTGACCAAGTTAATGTCTTTGATGGTCTTGGTGGCGATGACACCCTTTATGGTTATGATGGCGATGATGATATCTCAGGCGGTGACGGTAATGACACGCTCAATGGTGGTAATGACAATGATGCCTTATCGGGCGGTGAAGGCAACGACACATTAAACGGTGATAACGGTGATGATGTGCTTGATGGTGGTGTCGGTGACGATAGCTTGAGTGGCGGCAGCGGCAATGATGTCTTTACGGGGGGGCAAGGTAACGATCGCTTGAACGGTGGTAGTGGCAGTGATACTTACCACTTTGGTTTAGGTGACGGTCAAGACACGATTGACGAATATGACAGTGCTTCTACGGTTAACCGATTAGTGTTAGGTGAGGGTATTACGCGTGAAAACATATCATTTGCTCGCTCTGGTGATGACCTTATTGTGTCGATTGGCACGGATAGCGTCACTATCAAACGATACTACGGACATATCTATTATCAAGTTGAAGAAATTGAAGTGGGTGGTGAGGTCTTTAGACTTGCAACGTTTGCGGCAGCAAATAGTGTGGCAGTGCTTGGCGCTAGTGATGGTGCAAACACGTTACATGGTACGAACCAAGTTAATGTCTTTGATGGTCTTGGTGGCGATGACACCCTTTATGGTTATGATGGCGATGATGATATCTCCGGTGGTGACGGTAATGACACGCTCAATGGTGGTAATGACAATGATGTTCTGTCGGGCGGTGAAGGCAACGACACATTAAACGGTGATAACGGTGATGATGTGCTTGATGGTGGTGTCGGTGACGATAGCTTGAGTGGCGGCAGCGGCAATGATGTCTTTACGGGGGGGCAAGGTAACGATCGCTTGAACGGTGGTAGTGGCAGTGATACTTACCACTTTGCTATAGGTGATGGTCAAGACACGATTGACGAATATGACAGTGCTTCTACGGTTAACCGATTAGTGTTAGGTGAGGGTATTACGCGTGAAAACATATCATTTGCTCGCTCTGGTGATGACCTTATTGTGTCGATTGGCACGGATAGCGTCACTATCAAACGATACTACGGACATATCTATTATCAAGTTGAAGAAATTGAAGTGGGTGGTGAGGTCTTTAGACTTGCAACGTTTGCGGCAGCAAATAGTGTGGCAGTGCTTGGCGCTAGTGATGGTGCAAACACGTTACATGGTACGAACAAAGTTAATGTTTTTGATGGTCTTGGTGGCGATGACACCCTTTATGGTTATGATGGCGATGATGATATCTCAGGCGGTGACGGTAATGACACGCTCAATGGTGGTAATGACAATGATGCCTTATCGGGCGGTGAAGGCAACGACACATTAAACGGTGATAACGGTGATGATGTGCTTGATGGTGGTGTCGGTGACGATAGCTTGAGTGGCGGCAATGGTAATGATGTGCTAGACGGTGGTATTGGACATGACTCGCTCAAAGGAGGAAACGGCGACGATGTATATATTTGGGAAGAAGGTGATGGCTCAGAAGTTATCACTGAAAGCAGGAGTGGTGGATTAGATAAACTAATCTTAAAAAACCTAACAGTTTCTGATCTTGTTTTTACTCAAAGCCTAGAAAATACACGAGATCTTATTATTACAAGTAAATTGACTAATGAATCTGTTACGTTACTTCAGTCATATCGTAATAATGGTGCTGGTTATAATGAAGGAATAAATTTGATTGAGTTTGCGGATGGTACTATTTGGGATCAAAATGAAATGCGTGAGAATGCAGTTCTACAGGGAACTAATTCAGCCGACACTATTCAAGGTGACGACTATTACGGTGAACGAATCTATGGTGCTGAAGGGAATGATATTATTCATGCTAATGGCGGCGATGATACCATATATGGTGGTATAGGAAATGACTCGCTGCATGCTGGTGTTGGCAACGATACTTTAAAAGGAGAACTTGGAGATGATACCCTCGATGGTGGTGCTGGAATTGACACCTTAATAGGAGGAATCGGAAATGATTCACTATCTGGAGGTCAAGGGGATGATATTTATATTTGGGGCATTGGTGATGGTAACGATGTAATCACTGAAAATAGTAATGGTGGTGTAGACAAGCTAGTTCTCGATGGCCTAAATATGTCAGACGTTTCATTTACACAAAGTTTAACTGGTCCACGTGATCTGATCGTTACAAATAACATAACAAGTGAATCTATTACTCTGCTCAAATCATATCGAGTAAATGGAGCAGGTAATAACGAAGGTGTGAATTTAATTGAGTTTGAGGATGGTACTATTTGGGATCAAAATGAAATGCGTGAAAATGCAATTCTACAAGGAACCGATATTGCCGATACTATCCAGGGCGATGATTATTACGGTGAACGAATTTTTGGTGCTGGAGGCAATGATATGATTCACGGCAATGGCGGTGATGATATCTTAAGTGGTGGCATAGGGAATGATTCACTTATCGGGGGAGACGGTAATGATATTTACTTATTTAATATTGGTGATGGTG
Source organism: Psychrobium sp. nBUS_13 (assembly GCF_051201665.1). Taxonomy (GTDB): domain Bacteria; phylum Pseudomonadota; class Gammaproteobacteria; order Enterobacterales; family Psychrobiaceae; genus Psychrobium. The sequence continues at coordinate 6,318 of NZ_CP179211.1, forward strand.
AGGATTTGATCTCTGACTCAATTGGTATGGATAAAGTCATTTTTGGTAGTAATATTTCGGTTGATAATATTAGCATAAGCCGTATTGGTGAAAATATAGTTATTGAATTGTTGAATGAAGACGGAGATGTTACATCTGATAAGATCACTCTAGAAAATTGGTTTGCAGACTCAACTAATATAATTGAATCTTTTGAGTTTTTTGATGGAACTGTAATTACGGCAGAAGAACTTTTAATTAAACTTAGTAACTCAGCTCAATTTGAAGCATCTTTCAATTCTTTGATTCAAGAATACTCGAGCTTTAATGATGAGACGGATGAATCTATGTTTGATAAAAAGAATTATACTGCTCTACCTATTATTACTGATTATTAGATCGATCTACCTATAACTTTAAGCTCTCTTCTATTATTTTATTTTGATTCTGGAGGAGAGTTTTTCACTCATTATATTGTAACTATTCACTAGGGAAAATTATTTTCTAAGGATCCTTTTTAGCTATTGACCGATCCTGCCAGTATGCCAAGCTAGGGCTATGACTTAATCGCCCTAGCTTCAATGAACTTAAACAGCATCAACATCACTGAAATAGTTGAGCAAACTAAAGCTCAGTTACAAGAAGATAAGACACTCACGCCTGCGTTGAAGATGTCTATCGAGCTTATTCTTGTTATCGTTGTTATGCTTGCCAGTAAATTGGGACTTAACAGTAAAAATAGTAGTATCCCGCCATCAAAAGATATTAACCGAGAAAAACAAACCAAAGCTAAATCAGATAAGCTAGCGGGTGGACAAAAAGGCCGAACGGGTAAAACGCTGACTCAAACAGAAACGCCCGATGAGATAGAAGTCATTTTAGTTGACCGAGACATGTTACCTCAAGGACGTTATCGTGAGGTGGGTTTTCAAAAGCGGCAAGTTGTCGATATCGACATCAGTAAAGTGGTGACAGAATACCAAGCGCAAATTCTGGAAAATGCGCAAGGAAAGCGTTTTGTGGGTGAATTTCCAGAAGGCGTTAACAGTCCGATCCAGTATGGCGTTGGTGTGAAAGCGCATGCCGTTTACTTATCCCAATATCAATTACTTCCTTATAATCGTATTGAAGAATACTTTGCCGACCAGCTCGGTCTCCCCGTCAGTGCGGGTAGTTTGTTTAACTTTAATGAGCAAGCCGCTGCACTGGTCAAGTCATCAGGTGCAGAAGATATCATAAAAACGGCATTACAAAGCCCTCATCAAACATTACATGTTGATGAAACAGGTATTAATATCGGCGGAAAACGGCGATGGCTTCATGGCGCGTCAACGACATGGTGGACGTATTTTTATCCTCATGAAAAAAGAGGAAAAATAGCGATGGATGACGCCGATATTCTTCCTCACTTTAGTGGTGTACTGTGTCATGACCATTGGAAACCGTATTATCAATATACCAAGTGCCAACATGCCTTATGCAATGCTCATCATATCCGAGAGTTAGAAAGAGCATGGGAGCAAGATGGCATGCAATGGGCGAAGGCGTTGCAAACCTTACTGAAGGACATGAATAAACATCAAATTGATAACCCCAACTTAGACGAAGACACTAAGCGGCAATACTTAACGCAATATCAAAAAATACTAGCCGCAGGTGAAATTGAATGTCCAGCGCCAGATGAAAACAGCCGAATAAAAGGTCAGCGAGGGCGATTAAAACGAACAAAATCCAGAGCATTGTTAGAGCGATTAAGAGATTATCAAGATGATGTCTTACGCTTTCTGACGAGCACTGCTGTCCCATTTACCAATAATCAAGGCGAGAATGATATTAGGATGACAAAAGTTCATCAAAAAATATCTGGATGCTTTAGAAGTATGCAAGGCGCAGAGATGTTCTGTTTGATCAGAAGCTATTTATCGACTTGCAGAAAACAATATGTATCTGCAAGCCTAGCCCTTGAATTGCTATTCAAAAATCAGCTTCCAGATGTATTTATTGAAGATAAGGCTGAATAGTTACCAAATTTTTTCTTCATTTAACGAAAAAATCAGGTTTTATACTTTAATGAAGCGAGGCGGTTCAAGGTTTGAATAACACTATCACTTGTTACATTTGGAAAGTTTTTGCAGTATTGATTCAAAGCCATGTGGCCTATTTGAATTGCATCATTAAGTGAGATAGGTATTCCCATTAATGGTTTGGACTTTTGGCCAATTTGGGCAAATATCTTCTTTTGTGTGTCATTAGTCTGAAATTTAAAGCTTGCACTTTTATCGTTTCTTTCACCGTAATGCTTAAACTCTGAACTCTCCTGTATCAATAACATTGAAGCAATAAAATCTAAAAGATCAGTTTTCGTAAGCTGAATTTGGATCTTATTTCCCCAGTCATATCGTTTAGGTTTTTCATTATTTTGGCTCGCAATAACTGCTGACTCAATGCGAATCGTTTGAAAAGAATTTCTAGTAGTGTCAGCTTTTATTTCAATTGCTGCTTTATTGCCATGCACTTTAAGAGAAAAGTATCGAGTGCTTTTACTCGTAGCCCTTACTGTTTCTTCTTCGCTCTGTGGAGCTTGTTGATGTGTTGGAACTTGTTCACTTTGCATATATTCGATATATGAGTCGTCCATAGTATTTCCGATGTGAATGAAAAAAGTAATCATTACCTATAAATCTAATCGCGCAATTTAATAAAGGTAAACTTTTTTTTGGAAAATACGGAAAAAAATAAATGGCCTAAAATTGCTATTTAGTATTATTCGGGTAATAAATCATAATTGAGTCTGAAAATGCATCCGATTAAAAAAATCTTAACAACTAGTGTTCTTTTTACATTGGGAATGTTGAGCGCTCCTAATGCTTTTTCTTCGTCTGTGACTATTGCTGGAAAACTAGATGTAAAGTCTCCAAAGGTACAGATATCGGCTAATGGTGAAATTGTAGCTTACACAAAGGAAGCTTCAATTGATGCGACTCAATATAATGATATTTGTGAAATAACTACTGATTTAGATATTGCAAAACAGACGTCTTCGGATGGGACTAAGTATTGTTATTTTGAATATCTCGATACTGATGGATTAGAGCAAAATAAATTTAATCTTACTGGATATGTTCAAAGTGTAGGAACATATAGTGTCAATTATCAATTGAGTTACATTTCAGGAACAACAGCTACCCAACACATTATTTATAGCACTAAAAAAGATTTTACTGCAATCGAGCCAGTACTTCCTATTACAGATACCACTAAACTAAATATAGGTGACACTTGGTTTTCACCTCAAAATTACACAATTTATAACTCTAAAGCAGGGGTTAAGGCATTAGAAGTCATTGTGGAACCAAGGAAATACCCACAAAAAGTCTCTCTTACACCAAGTAATTATTGTATTGTTGATTCTGGTGACAACAACTGTGTGATAGTTATCGATAAAGATGGTTTAACACTGGGAGATAAAGATTTAGAAGTAGAGAGAATTGGCTTTACTTCGTTCCACTATAAAGTTAATTCAGTTAATGACTACTTCTCGCCTTATGTTAGCGATAGCGTAACTGTTGATTGGGACTACACGCCGCCCACTGCACAAGATGCCCAGTTATATGTAAGAAGTGATGGTGCTGGTGAGATTGACGTACAAGGCGTGAGTTTAAAAATATTAAATGGAACAGCAAAAGTAGTCGTTACAACACCCCATAACAATTTAAGTGGTGATTGGTGGATTCCTGATGATGTGAATTTAACTTTTTACCCGTCAAACGAACGCGAATTGTTACCCCATTTAGAGTTTCAAGGAAACACTCTTTTTACATCTCCAGAAGTGACTGAATCAAACACTATTGAAGTATCAAGCTTTGGTACACCTCAACTTGTAGGTGATGCATTTGTTTATAACGTTGATTTAACAGATGTCCCTGATGGGGGTTATACAATGAAAGTTGATGTTGAAGATGATTATAACAATTCTTCTTCGTTAACTATTGATGAAGAAAATGTCATCTTACGACAAAAGCCGCTGGTTAAAATTTTTAGGAACTTTACAGAAATTCAAGATGGAGATGCTTTCTATTTTACTAGTGAATTGGTGTTTTCAGGGTTCAATGGTTTTAAAGATGATGTAACTATTACGGCTATTTACGTTAATGATCAGGAATTGCCAATTAAGGGAACTCAAGATGTTAAGCTCATAGATCGTAGTGATTTTGAGTTTAAAAATAAGGAAGAATATACATTCAAAGTTGTTGCTAAAGATAAGCTTGGTAATATTAGCGAGCAAGAGAATACTTTGGTCTTTGCGCCAATTGAATTTACGAGCAATATGAAAGACTACGATAGAGCAACTTTCGAGGCCATTGAGAGTGTGTCTATAGATATTTACCAAACAGAAGGTGAAATTTGTCGATTTTATGCCAATGAATTACTTGCTGTAAGAAATGCGCGTCCGGGTCGCTTAGGTTGTTATTTTGTATGGGATGAATTACCAGATTCATTTACAAGTAAAACAAGCCGAAGAGGAATAGTTGCAATAGGTACAGTAAACGCTAGTAACACCAATGCCACGTATCACGTTGAAGTATTCAATGTTAACGGTGACTCTTTTTCAACTCAAAAGAACACCATCAGTTTGACGACTCAAAAGCCAAAAGCGCCAGCAATTACCGTCACATCTAAAGAAGATCAAATAGGTGATATTTATCCAGTAAGTATCAAGGGTGGTGAAGCGTTTAGAGCATCGTCAGAGTCATCACCGGGACGTATTGCTTTGTCATTTAACGATGATACTGGTGAAACATCGGTTACTGAACGCTCCCCGATACGCTTAACATCTCCATTATTTTATGTGAACGGTAAATATGTCTCTTCAGCTAACGATAATAAGAACCTTTGGGATATACAAAACGTTAAAATAGAAAGTAAGTATGTGAAATTACCGACACTTAGATCTGAAAAAACAGTCAAAGTTATTTCTGTACCTGATGATAATATTTCTGTTTCTTTAGATTTTAAAGATGACCAAATCCTCACTACGGATAAAGTCAAAGCGTATGTTTCATTAGGAGAGTATTCAAGGAAGAGCGGGTATTACTATGATAAAGATACTATGGGTGATTGGGATATAACGGTTGGTTATTATGACCGAAAACTCGGTATTGAACCCCTTCTTTCCCCTATTCAAATTGATGCTAATGGGCAGGCTGTCTTTGATATGCCTATGGATACAATTGATGGTAAATCTGGCGTTATGGTCGCCAAGGCTACTTTAAGATCTCCTTACCCTGAATATAAGAAAGAAATACTATCTTCAAAAGCATACTTTGTTGTTTATAAAGGATCTGAGATAAAGGGCAGCATTAATAGCGGTAGAATTATAGATCGAGTTCCATTACGTACCAGCTTGTCATATTCACCAAGTTCAAAAGAAGATCTTAAAGCAATGGGAGATGTTCAGTGGCTTGTATCTGAGGATGGAATTAACTACACAGTTGATACTGAATTTACAGATACATTAAGACGTAAGAAGATTTACAGCCTGGAAGGAATATATTACGTAAAAGTTAAAGTGACGAATAAATTCTCTCAGGTGGAAACTTTTTCAGAGCCGGTCAAAATAATTGCTTTTTCTCGTCCAGAACTCAAATTAGTTCAAGAAGGTTCAGCGTTTATTGACGAACCAGCAACATTTAAATTACTTGATAATGGAGATGACGCTTCGCTGACAAATGGCCATATACAGTGGTCGTTCGATAATAAAAATACATGGATAGATGGCTCTAGCGTTGAGTCTTTTATGGAAAACGAAATTAATGGCCGATATTTATATGCACGAATGAAGTACAACTCAGTTGCCAGTGATGAAGATGTTGGTGAGTATGGTTTTGCTGAGCAAAAAATACGATATTTCTTTACGAAACGTGCGCAAATATATGCATCAATTGATAGCCCTCTTCAAATTGAAATAGGTAAAGATCTTACCCTTAAAGGAAGTGCTGTTTCTAGAATTAATGGATTTACTGAGCGTATCCAGAGTGAATGGTTGTTACCCGATGGTTCAGTAGTTAGCGGTAATGAATTAACAGTAACAGCTAAAGAAGATGATGCTGTTAGAAATGTTTTATTGTTTACCTACCGCACATGGATAGATGGCCTTAAAGAACAAACTACAACGGAAACTGTACGAAAGGTTAAGACGTGGCTATATGAGTTCCCTGAAACAGAGTTGGTGATTTCTAAACCTATTATCTACGCGCCAGATTCAACGCAAGTTAGGGTTGTCTCGGGTCGACATTACGCACCAGGTGTTACCTATAGTTACGAATTACAAGCTAGTGATAGGTATGAATTAATCTCTCAAGATGGTGCGAAATTCACTATTAAAGTTAACGAACCCGGTGTTCATTTAGTTACTGTCAAAATGGATAATGGTCGTGGTGAAAACGTCAATGTAGAACAATACATTCAAGCGTTGCCACCGTTGCCGATAGCAATAGAATTTGTTAATGCATTTAGTAATGAACATATGAGATATCCCTTAGATTTAACAACAAGAAGCCGTGTTGTGCTTGGCCATAAAAAGGACAGAGTTCAAACTTATAAATGGTCATTAGACGGTGAAGTCATTAACGACAATGGGCGCTATCGAGAATTAATTTCTGGATTAGGTATTGGAACGCATACAGTTAGCCTAGAAGTGACATCTAGCTTTGGTCAAGTTGGAACATCTAACTTTGTGGTGGAAGTTAACCCTAATACGCCTCCAACGGCTACATTAAGTAAAATACCTTCAACTCCAACGTTAACTAGTTTCAAACTAAATTGTCGAGATACAGATGGAAAAATCGTAGCTTACTCATGGAATATCAATGGCGAAGATTTAACGTTTGGCAGTAGTGAAATTAGTTTTAATAAATCAAAACTATTATTAAATAACACAATTACTGGGAAGTGTTGGGATGATAGTTATTCTAGTGATGCTAAAACAATCAACTTCTCAAATAATGAATAAGTAGGCAAACAATGAAACATATAATGAAAATATTTACACTTTGTCTGCTTTTAATGACGCTAAAAAGTGCCTTTGCAGATATATTGGGGTTTAAGTACGTAGATACGCTTGGTGCAGAAAAGCAAGCTCAAGATAGTCAAAAGTTTCTAAACCCAACATCTGATTATAAGGTGGTTTTAAGTGGTGGTCTTGATACTAAAATCAACATCAAAATTACCGATGGTGTTGGTAAAGTATGGGAAAATATAACGACTGAAATAATTGGGCCTAGTGACCGTTTAACCTTTAATGGTGAAGATTATTACGGAAAAGTTATCACACTCGATTCCGGTATACCTGATGGGACTTATACAATATCAAATACGTTACTAAGCAATGCTAATGAAAGATTAAAATACAGTACTTATGAAGTTGTATACGATCGCGTTGCTCCTACATCTACCGCTGAACATAAATTTACTATTCAAAGTTGGGGTGGAGGAAGCATTGACCGTTTCCAATTTGTCGCTGGAAGAGAGTTATCGTTGTCAGGCATTTCAGATGAAAATTCGGGGCTGTCTAATGCACAAATCTTCACTGAGATAAACGGAGTCTATAAAGAAAAAAGCGCCATATTAGATACAGTTGAAGGTATTGTAAGATGGAAAAGTAATGGTCGTGGCGGAGATGTCAGTCATTTATTTAGTGTCGCAAGGGGCAATTATCATTGGGGTTTTAATGTATACGATCAAGCTGGCAATAAAGCACAGTTATCGCGTACCTCGATGTACGATAGTGTTTGTCCAAGCTTTGAAATTTCTGACGTTTACAACCCAAAAACATCATCTTGGGAAGCATACAAACCGGGCATGACCGTGTGGGAGAACCCAACGAAATATCGTTTCAGAGCCCTTAAAGAAACAAATATTCACGTTAGTGGTGATGAACTCGGATGGACTTGGACGCCAAACCATGTAGATGATACATACGCCTATAAGGAAATGAACAGGTATTTCCCTAAATCAAGATCCTATTCTACTTTTTACACAACAGCTGGTTTTTGCCGAACTTGGCATCAGAATATGTTGTACGCTACACTTGATAGTAGTGTTGAGCTTGGGCCTCAAGGTGCTGGCGTTAATTACCAAGTGAAAATTGGAGATGAACCTGCCAAATGGATGGCCAGTGGCTCCCCAAGGCACAACAAACCTTACGTGATAACCAGTATTCGCGTTTTCGCAAAAGCACGAAGTTATGATCAAACGTTACATGTTTCTTATGCTGGTAGTTGTACACTACCTGCTGGACAAACGAGTTGTGATATAGCAACAAATATTATTCGAGCTGACGATGGGAGTATTTCTCAGCGTGGCTATAGACCTTGGGCTACTTATGTGGGTAATAGTGAGTACTCTGCGCACACCGGTTATTTATATGAAACGTGGGACTTCACGGCACCAGAAATAACAGGCTTAAGTATCGCTAATAATAAAGCTTACATGACAGTCATTGATCACGACACGTCTAATACTTGGACAGCTAGCTGGTGGAGACCTGTTTCTATACGAATAGAAGCGATTAATTTTCGGGATAGTTCTAAAGTCGACTTAGCTCAGTTAGAACAGGTTTCTAATAGCTATAATTCGCAAAGTTTCGTATTTTCGTTAGACACGCTTAGCTCAGGTACCTATCAACTTTTGGCTTATGTGCGTGATAGCTATGGCAATATTGAAACTAAGATTATTGATGATAGTTTTTATTGGGATAAGACACCGCCATCGGTAGATATCCAAAATAAAGGGTTAAGCTCTTTTTCTCATATTCAAGGTCTTGATGATTTACGTATTGTGGCGTCTGATTCATATAGCAAAGTCACAATTGAAAGTGTAAAAATTACAGGCGGACCTATCAATGATGATGTAAATTTACTGTCACGATTCATTGAAAAAAACGCCTACGGATTAGAATATCCACGAATGTTTCCAGCACTGATGGATAATGAAAAATATACTCTTATTGTAACCGTGACTGATGAGACCAAAAATACCACTACAATAAGCCGTTCTTTTACATATATACCTCAAAACTATCTAGATGTTGGAACAATTCCTGTACTCGCTGTAAACAGCCCGATTCAAGATGCAAAAGGTAAAGTATTAACTAGAGTTACTTCTGATGTAATTAGGACGTCACAGTCTCAACTAGCTAATGGTGTTCAAGAAGTATTATTTACCTTAAGAAGTGATAGCACGTTAAATGTGATTATTGAGGGAGTTGAAGTCGCACCGGGCGAAACTAAAACTGTCTTCATTGATATATCTAAAACTAATAGCAGAATCGATGTGCCAGTCTATCCAGCGGTAAATGGTCAAGAGGGCGTCGTTAACTTTCTTTTGGAAATACCAGTAATAAAATCCAATATAAAATAAGCACAAAAAAAGCACACATAAAGTGTGCCTTTTTCGGATGATCAACCAAATCATCTGCTAAACATTTCTTGGAGGAGAACTTTAGCTAAAATAAGTATACATGAATTTTTTATTTGGAAAAGTATATTTCAAGCAGCGCTCGATACTGATTATGCAGATAAAGTTTTACAGCTTATTTATTGAACACACGTAATCTTACCCTGTGTCAAGCTTAAAGAACTTTAGCACTATCCGTCCCCGTCAAAATTATTCCAACGCCGATTTTTAGCATTGGAATATTTCTATGCGTACTTCTCGTCGGAAAAAACCACCGCGACACTAAGGGGTACTGCTGCTGAGTAACAGCGTCAAGATAATGATGATAATAATTTTGATGATGCGTTTCATTGTTCTGCTCTATAGTGTTTACGATATAGCTATTATGAGCGATGAATTTTTTAGCTTTGGACAGATAGACCTCTTTTTCTTGCGCTAACGTAGAATTTGTGGAACTAGGGTTTTCCGTTTGCAGAGCAATCACGCCACACGTTAACTCCCCGCCAAAAATATTCCAACACCGATTTTTAGCATTTGAATATTTTATTTGTTCGGTAATGCTCTAGAAATCGTTCGAACTAGGCATTCAGATAAGCTGTCATTCCAATGGTTCCTTGAATCATTATGTTGCTTACTTGACGCGAGATATTTTAAAAAGCAGTTATTAATGTCATTTGCTCGCTGCTGCTCTGTTGGGTATTCTTTATTAAACATTTTATTCAATACATTGTGGCCATGAGTATCTAGTTCAGCCATGCATAAAATATTTGCACCACTTGAGTGGAGTAAAATAGCGTTTTTATACAGTTTGTACGCGTATTTTGTTTTTTGATCAGGGTCTAAACACTCTATTATTGTGTAATTATAATCAGTAAAACAGTGATATATGAGGGCTTTAGCATCAAAGAAATGCTTGTACTCATGAGACTTTTGAAGTGTTTTTATGCAAGCAATAGCTATGTCTATTATGGATATATCGTCGAAAAATTCTTTTAGTGATTTTTTGTTTATATCAGAAATTTCATGTGGAAATTTTTCTAACTCTTCATAAAGCGCTGTGCCTTGCTTTTTTTTAGTCTCTAGTTTCAAATCTTGCCAGGATAACCAATTTATTTCATTACTGGTAAAACTTGCCCAGGCTATATTGGGTTTAATATATCGTCCATTTATATCAAGTTCTTCTTGTAACAGATCATCGATTAGACAACTTAATATTTCTCTTTGTTGGTGAGCATCAAACCTCACTGCATTATAAACGCTTGAAATGAATCCATGTATAGACAAGTTTCGAGTCAATTTACTTAGATATTCGATATCATTGGTTAACTGGCTGTGTAACTCAACGAAAGGCAATGGGCTATGAAAGATTGTTTGAGTTGATGCTAAACGGCGCGATATTTCTGAGCAATCAATATTAGATAGATCGATAATAGGAGAGAACGTTAGTGAAGCTTGAAAGTTGCCATAGCCTTTCGCCCCGTTTAAAGATAATGCTAATAGATTGAGTAATTTAGAATGTTTATTTTTCCCAAATACGCTAAAAGCTAAATGTTTAACGAATATTTTAGATAAACTCTGAATGTGCTGCTTAGTTAAAGGGGAGGATTTAACCATTTTAATCACCTATAAATGCCGCAAATTGACCTCATTTAACCAACCACAGCGTTTTTGTGACTAAACAGTTAATATTTGTAATTTAGATTTCATTATTTAGGCTGAGGTAAGCCTGAGATATTATCTCGATACTTCGTAAAGTACTTATTCAAAGTAGTTTGATTTGTAACCAGTGTCAAGCTTAAAGAACTTTAGCACTATCCGTCCCCGTCAAAATTATTCCAACGCCGATTTTTAGCATTGGAATATTGCTGAGCGTATTACTCATCGGAAAAGACCTATTTGAAACTTTTTTTCACTTTATTTGATTAAATCACTTTACGATACACACGCGTGTGTATATAATTATCCCAAGTTAAACGAAACGAGGAAATGATGACATCGAAGGACTTGATTAAATTACTAAAGGACAATGGTTGTACGTTCGTTAGGCATGGCAAAGGTGATCACCAAGTATGGTACTCACCGATAACGGGAAAAAAATTCCCCATCGCCCACCCTAAAAAGCAGATACCCATAGGAACTTTAAAAAGTATCAAACGGATGGCAGGGATTTAATCCCTGCTCTTTTGAGTCACCAAAGGAGATTATTATGTTATTTATGGTCGGCATTGAGCCAGCAACAAACGATAACGAGGCGCACGGCATCATCGTGCCAGTATTTGAAAAATTAGGTTACGGCTGTTATTCGGCGGCTGATGAGCGCGAAGAGATATTATTTAAGGCCAAAGAGGTTATTTTGTTAATGGCTGAGGAAGTTATCAACGATGGTCATTTAATCGAATCGCTGGACGAGGGCTATACTGATTACCAAAGCCAGCATGAAGACTTTACGCAGTGGTTAGCTATTGATGTGCCTGTGTCGGCACTCAAAGGTAAACAAAAGCGTATTAATATCACGTTGGCGGAACCGTTTTTAGAGCGCGTTGATACTTACGTTGAATTTCACAACGAATTTAAAGATCGCTCTGACTTTTTAGCCAAAGCCGCTGATAATTTAATGCAAAAATCAGCTTAATAACGATTTTGCTAAGTAAATTAAGGTAGAAAAATAATGTCAGACAACGAACTTTTAAAACAAGAAATCACCAAAGACTTTGGTATTTACGCCCCTGCTTTAATAAAAATGCAAAGTGAGTTTCAAGCAAAATTATTAGAACTCATGAAGTGGCTGGGATCTTCTGATTGCGCGTTAGATAAGAAACAACTCGAACATGCTCTTGTTGATTATTCACATGAGAAAGGCGTTCGCATTACGGTTGGAATCGACCTGTTGCTTGAAAAAGCAAAAATAGGTGAAAAAATGCCTTGGGCATAATCATTTAAAGTTACATTAAGGTTTTCCGTGGAACAGGTTAGAACGCTGGTCTTAGGCCGTTGTTTTAACCTGTTTCGTTAATAGTATGTCTGTTATTTTCCGTTTACTGACCAATCACGCCACGCCCTAATTCCCCGTCAAAATTATTCCAATATGGGTAGGTATAATCAATGTTCTAGTTTTTGGCACTTAAATACCATACTATATTGGAATTGGTACACAATTAAGGTTTAAACTATCACTGAAATCAATAAACCCAAGCGTAAACGTCCTGTTTCTGATGCTGTTAAACGGCTTGAAAGCAGCAAAAAAGGTGCGGGTAAAATTAAAGATAAAGCGCAACTTAAACATATTTTAGCTAACGCAAATAGGGGCGTGTGTGCAGAGCGAAATGTTGCATTAATATGGTTTTTATTTGGGTCACTAACAAGAATAACAGAGACTTCATATCTTGAAGTTAAAGATGTTTTTTATAAAGATGGCAGTTTGAAATCAATCTTTAGAATGAAAAGTGAATATGCAAAAGGTGGCCGTAGTCGTGATTGTGCATTGGTGCTTAAACAACAGCGAACATCTTTGCTAGCGTGGCGTGACCGTAGAATTAAAGATAATGCGTTTTTGTCTGATGATGGCAGCTACGGGGGCTTGCGCGGAGATAGCCCGTTATTCCTTTCTTATCGAGGTAGAAAGGATATGTTGTGGGCTTATCTTGGTTTTCACTCTAAGAAATATCAAACAAAAGACGGTGAAAAAGAAACATTGGTTTGTTCATCGTTAGAAAATTATATAAGAGCCTTATTTAAGCAGTGCGGCTTTAAGCAAGGTTCAAGTCATTCTGGCCGCAAAAGTACAGCTAGTTACCTATCAGACTTGGGTATAGATTACGGCGTAATACAGATGGCAATAGGCCATGTTAGTGATGATATGACAGACACTTATATAATTCCCGATCCACAAAGACTAACTGATGCACTAAATCAATTATATATAACCGTCCCAGCGTTAGGTGAATAATGTGTATTCACTAATAAGAGTTCCAGACAATTGGTGTTGTATATTCTTGACATATACAACAGTTAAGTTAAAGTAAGTATATACACAGCATATACAAGGGTTTTCAATATGGCTACAGCATCATTATTTACCAACGGCAAAAGCCAAGCGGTACGTATACCAAAAGATTTAGAGTTTGAAGGGATTAACGAAGTAGAGATAGTTCGTGACGGTGATTCTATTGTTATAACACCTAAGCGTAAGTCGTGGGCGAGCTTTTCTGATATAGATAAAGCCGACAACGATTTTATGGTTGAGCGTTCAGATGTTGTTGATGATGGTAGGGTTAACCTTTGAAAAAAACGTACATGTTAGATACGAATATTTGTTCTTTTATTATGCGTGAACGTCCATTACATTTACTAAAAGTACTACAAGCTCATGTTGAAAACAAAGACCGTATTGTTGTTTCAGCGATTACTTATGCAGAAATGCGCTTTGGTGCCATCGGTAAGAAAGCATCACCAAAACATAACATTATTGTTGATGAGTTTATGTCTCGTATTGATTGTGTTTTGGCGTGGGATCAAACTGCCGTTGAAGCTACCACAATAGTAAAAAAAGATTTGAGCGATAAAGGTACGCCGATTAGTGCTAATGACACGTCCATAGCAGGTCACGCTATTGCAAGCGATTGTGTTCTAGTAACGAATAACACTAGAGAATTTGAACGAGTTGTTGGTCTTCATATTGAAGACTGGACGCAAGAATAGTAACTAGCGAAACCCTTAGAGAATGGTCAACAGGCTAATCTAAAACAACGATATTGGAAAACATAATGGTGGTTTCTTGTTGTGGGGGGATTATCATACATTAAAAGAAATACACTCTTTTTGTATGAATGTTTCAGAAGAATCTCCAATTTTGGATAGTCAGGGACTTATTCCTGCTTTAGCTTATGACTTAAGAAAGGCTTACGAGAAGCGAAGAGAACTTTCAACGGAAACTATTTGGGATGATCAAGTTACGATATATGGAGTTGAACAGGTTTGGGTAACGTTTATTGTTCAACTGGCACTTATGCGAACATCATTGGCCTTTTTTGATACAAACAAAAAAGAGCAGTCAATAATGTATAAATTAGAAGCTTATTTAGAGGAAATATTACCGATTGCTTTCCCTAAACAGCACCGTGCAATATTAGCTGTCTACAGTTGGCTAGTTGGTACTCAAGAGCAACAAATTCAAGACATAATAGGCAGTAGGGTGTCATATTTCTTATCGCTGACAAAGCCAAAAAGAGCTAACGAGTTAGAACATATTTTGAAGTCTTTAGATCCAGTAATGGATTCATTTCTACGAAATCATCCACACCATCAATCAGCACAGTTTAACCCAACGATTTATGATTTGCATTCATGGGATACAGTGTCTAATTCGGCAAAAATTTAATTATTGTTATTTGTTGAAGCTAGACGTATTAAACAACCTTTATCCGACTGTGCCTGTTCTCACTGTAAATTAATGTAATAACATTGTTGTGACTTCAAACGAGTGTGTTATAGTTATTACTATGTTATTACAAAGGTAATTCTGTTATGGAAACTACAATTAGAAAATTTGGTAATTCAAAGGGGGCTATTATCCCTGCTGTTTTGCTAAAAGAGTTAGAGCTTGACGTTAACCACAAGGTTGATGCAAAGATTGAATCTGGTCGCCTTGTTATTGAGCCAATAATTGAAAAGCCAGAGTATACACTTGATCAATTACTCGCTCAGTCACCACCTGAAAGTGTGGCCTTAAATGATGAAGATAAATCGTGGCTGAATGACGCGCCAGTAGGTAGAGAAAAAGTAAATGATTAATAAGTATATTCCAAAGCGAGGGGACATTGTTTTCACTGATTTTGATCCTTCTTCTGGTCACGAACAGGCACATAAACGCCCAGCTTTGGTGTTATCACCAGAACCTTTTAATAATCAAATTCAGCTTGCTTTAGTTGCGCCAATTACCTCAACGGTTCGGGGTCATGGTTTTGAAGTAAAGCTAGATAGCTGCACTCAAACACAAGGCGTTGTACTTTGCCAGCAAGTGAAGACCATCGATTTTGAGTGTCGTGGTATAGAGTTCATTGAAAAAGCGTCAAAACGAGTTGTTGACGAAGCATTAGCACGAGTACGCGCTTTAGTTAGTTAACCTAAGTTGGAATAGCGAGTATGACTCTATGAATTAAATAATTGAGAGAAACACACTATTTAAAGTAGAAAAAATAATTAATGGAGCGGTTTAGTGAGTGAGCATCAATGTAAAGGCACAACAAAAAGTAATCATTCATGTAAAAATAGTGCAGGTGCCAGCGGATATTGTCACTTGCATAATCAATCACATCAATCTGATCCCGTTTCTATTGAAAATAATATCTCTTGGTGGCAAAAAACTGGATTTTTACAAGGAATGGGAGCCGGTATTATCGCTGGGGTGATAGCGATTTTTGTTGCCTTTACCCCTAATAAAATCCAACCAATAGTTCCACAAATCAAAGGTGGTGATGATTCTAGTATTCATACAGGGAATGGAGACATCATTCATCAGAGTTACGATGGTCTATCCCAATCACAATATAATAGATTGTTAAAGAAATTAAACGGCAACAATCGCTTACTTAACAGCCTCCTTGACCAATTAGACATCAAGAATTCCACCATATTTGAACTGACAGCAGATATTAAAAAAGCACAACAACGCATCACTAAATTGTTAGCTGACACATCAATTTCTCCGGAAGTTAAAGCATTGGTTCAAGCTGGTGAGTTAGATGAAGCAGAGCGATTAGTTGATGTTCATTATGCGGAACAGGTAAAAAACGACGAAATTAAGCTAGCTGCCAAACTGTACGAAAGAGCCAACATTAAAGAGCTAAAACTTAAATACGTAGAAGCAAAGGTAAATTTTGATAAAGCGGCAGCGCTGCAACCCAATAACGCCACTTATCAGAACAGAGCTGGATTGATTAATAGTGCCTTAGGCAACTATGATAAAGCCATCAACTATTTGGAATTGGCGTTAAAGAGTGACTTAAAAACGTTTGGTGAAAACCATCCTACCGTAGCCACTAGTCACAACAACCTTGGCGCTGCTTGGAAAGCTAAAGGTGAGTATGATAAAGCCATCAACTATTATGAATTGGCGTTAAAGAGTGGTTTAAAAACGTTTGGTGAAAACCATCCTACCGTAGCCATTAGTCACAACAACCTTGGCACTGCTTGGGAAGCTAAAGGTGAGTATGATAAAGCCATCAACTATTTGGAATTGGCGTTAAAAAACTTTACTAAATTATTTGGCGAAAATCACCAGAACACAAAAATTGTGAAGGGTAATTTGACTCAAGTGAAAGTTGAAATGACAAAAATTAAACATAAACAACGAATATTGGAATAGAGGCTTAGCTAGTTATGGAAAATAAAGGGCAAGGTATTTTATGTTAAAAATTGAAAATGGTAAGCGTAATGGTGGTTTTGTGTTGTGGGGAGATTATGACACATTAAAAGAAATACACTCTTTTTGTATGAATGTTTCAGAAAAATCCCCAATTTTGGATAGTCAGGGACTTATTCCTGCTTTAGCTTATGACTTAAGAAAGGCTTACGAGAAGCGAAGAGAACTTTCAACGGAAACTATTTGGGATGATCAAGTTACGATATATGGAGTTGAACAGGTTTGGGTAACGTTTATTGTCCAACTGGCACTTATGCGAACATCATTGGCCTTTTTTGATACAAACAAAAAAGAGCAGTCAATAATGTATAAATTAGAAGCTTATTTAGAGGAAATATTACCGATTGCTTTCCCTAAACAGCACCGTGCAATATTAGCTGTCTACAGTTGGTTAGTTGGTACTCAAGAGCAACAAATTCAAGACATAATAGGCAGTAGGGTGTCATATTTCTTATCGCTGACAAAGCCAAAAAGAGCTAACGAGTTAGAACATATTTTGAAGTCTTTAGATCCAGTAATGGATTCATTTCTACGAAATCATCCACACCATCAATCAGCACAGTTTAACCCAACGATTTATGATTTGCATTCATGGGATACAGTGTCTAATTCGGCAAAAATTTAATTATTGTTATTTGTTGAAGCTAGACGTATTAAACAACCTTTATCCGACTGTGTCTGTTCTCACTGCAAATTAATGTAATAACATTGTTGTAACTTCAAACGAGTGTGTTATAGTTATTACTATGTTATTACAAAGGTAATTCTGTTATGGAAACTACAATTAGAAAATTTGGTAATTCAAAGGGGGCTATTATCCCTGCTGTTTTGCTAAAAGAGTTAGAGCTTGACGTTAACCACAAGGTTGATGCAAAGATTGAATCTGGTCGCCTTGTTATTGAACCAATAATTGAAAAGCCAGAGTATACACTCGATCAATTGCTCGCTCAGTCACCACCTGAAAGTGTGGCCTTAAACGATGAAGATAAATCGTGGCTGAATGACGCGCCAGTAGGTAGAGAAAAAGTAAATGATTAATAAGTATATTCCAAAGCGAGGGGACATTGTTTTCACTGATTTTGATCCGTCTTCTGGTCACGAACAAGCACATAAACGCCCAGCTTTGGTGTTATCACCAGAACCTTTTAATAATCAAATTCAGCTTGCTTTAGTTGCGCCAATTACCTCAACGGTTCGGGGTCATGGTTTTGAAGTAAAGCTAGATAGCTGCACTCAAACACAAGGCGTTGTACTTTGCCAGCAAGTGAAGACCATCGATTTTGAGTGTCGTGGTATAGAGTTCATTGAAAAAGCGTCAAAACGAGTTGTTGACGAAGCATTAGCACGAGTACGCGCTTTAGTTAGTTAGCCTAAGTTGGAATAAAGTGAGAATAAAAATGGCAACAATGAATAATGTTAAACTTGATAAAGCCGTTGAAATTTACCCGTCTAAAACGGTCGGTAATATCTCCACATCATTAGAGGTTAAGTCTTTTTGGCTAACTCCTGAACAAGCCCAAGCTTTCGTAAAAGAATTGGTAGATTTAGGTTGTATAAAGTTAATAGAAGAAACGCTTCAAGGATTGTCGAAAAGAACCGACGGTACACCTTTAAAAACAGCTTTTCCGACACTTATAGAATTTGAAGTTGTGGCTAAAAAAGTTACATCATTGCCGAGTGAGTTTTTTGTAAACTTACAAGAGTGGTCAACCCAAGGTGCAACAGAAGTTAACCTCGATTTTGAAGAAAAATAACGCATTGGAATATAAAAAGTAGTAAAACAGCTAAAAACTGGGTGTTTAACGAAGATCAATTTAAGAAAGTCGAGGCAGAATAAATCTTCACGTTTAGAAACGCTATTGATTTTTTAGCTTTTGGTGATGACGTCTTTATTCGCGATAAAGCAAAGTATGAGTTGGGCTTAAATATTCGAGAAGGACTAGAAGCTAAACGAGACATTTTAGCCGATGCTTTTGCACAGCACGGTATTGTTGCTTGCGTTGATGATTTAAAAGTAGCAATAGGCACTAACAAAACCTTGCTCCGGCGTTTAGTTGCCATTGAGCAAACCCGATATTTTGAAGATCAAGAATTTATTGAGGATATGAAAACTGCCATTGATGATCATAAATTTGATTTACCCTCGAATGACGATGGTAAATTTATCATTGACGAAAACAACATCGATCTGTTCTTAAAACTTGTGAACGATAAACGCTTTATTTCACTGATTAAAAAGCAAATGGTTGATGCCGATGTGGTCGAAGTAGTGCAAGAGACCGTTTAACTTTTTATAAAAACATAAGAGAAATTTTGGTGTCAGATATTAATCTAAATGTAAAAGAACTCATTAAATATTACTGCGTAATGCAAGTTCCACCTGAGTATGCCTTATTGGTCAAAGGGCCATGGGGTTGTGGTAAGTCTCATCTTGTTAAAGACTCGATTGAGCAGCTTAAGGAATCTGACACTGAGCTTAAATTTCTCTATGTAAGTTTGTATGGCGTTAATAATATTGGTGATATTGAAGATAAATTTTTTGAACAGCTTAACCCTATACTTGCTAGTAAACCGCTGGTCTTTGCTGGTCGTATTGCAAAAGGAGTTTTGAAAGGTGCATTAAAATTAGATCTCGATGGTGATGGCAAAGCGGATGCTACAGCCAATTTGTCCGTACCTGACATCAATTTAGCTGATTATTTAACAGACACAAAAAATTGTATTTTGGTATTTGATGATCTTGAGCGCTGCGCTTTAAATTTGCAGGTGATCTTGGGTTATATCAATTATTTTGTTGAAAAAGATGGCTATAAGGTTGTCCTAATTGCAGATGAAGATAAATTGCTAACTCATCAAGATGAAGGTGAAAATACTCACAACTGTTATACCAACATTAAAGAAAAGTTGATTGGTAAAACTGTCCAAGTTGAAGCTGATATTAATGCTGTTTTCGATAGTTTAGTAAATGAAATATTTATCGGAGATGTAATTGTTCACAACATAATAGCAAAAGAGGCTGTTAAGCGTAATAAAGCGGTGATCATTAAAATATTTAATCAATCTGAGCATGAAAATCTACGTTCACTTAGAAAGGTTATTCTTGATTTGGCGCAGTGGTTTAACATTTTTGATGAAATGCTGATTAATAATGAAAGACTAGTTACCCAATTTCTATCGCTATTTATGGCGCTTTCTATGGAGATTCATGCTGGCGTCCTCAAGCCCAAAAAATTAAACAAACTTCTAAATTTTAATTACGTCTTAGATGGTTATGCCGATAATGATAATAGTGATATTCCTAACAAATTTGAGTTAATTAATGATAAATATGATTTAGACTTCAACGATATTTTATTTAGTGAAAGCTATTGGGTTCAGTTCTTCGATAAAGGCTATATTGACTCGGATAATATTGTTAATTCATTAAAAAATACCCAGTATTTCATGGAGGAAAGTACGCCTGATTGGAAACTGTTGTGGTATTTCATTAATCTGGAAGATGATGAGTTTGAACGGTTGCAAGAATCTGTACAGTTATCGTTAAATAATCGAGAGATTAATGATTTAGGTGCGATAAAACATATCGCTGGAATATTCTTATATCATTCCTCAATAGAGCTTAGTCAAAAGACTGCTTCTGATGTTGTTACTGAAATTTCGGATTACCTAGGTGATATATTTAGTAGCAAATGTGCCAACGTGTATGAGAAAATTTTTCAAGAGCTTAATGGCTTTGGTGGATACTCTGGTTTGGCATACCAAGGCCGAGAAATTGCCGAGTTCGTTCAAATATCTGATCTTATTAATAGTCACATCGATAGTGCGTTGAACGAACAATTGGCTACCTCATCTGCTGATGTGCTCCTTGCAATGAAAGATAACCCTGAAGAGGTAATCCCCTTATTCGATGGTGATGATCGCGAGGTTAGCATTTATTTTAATAAGCCAATACTACAGCACATTGCTGTCGATGAGTTTTTAGACGCTTTCTTGAAAATGCCTAACCCCATCAAACGTGAATTAGGTCATGTTTTAACCAAACGCTACGACGATTTGGATAAACATCGTGAATTAGTAAAGGAATGTGAGTGGTTCGAACAATTGACTAAGGCGATAGGGGCCAAACTTACACCTATGGCGGGAGGTGTTTCAGTCTACATTCTGAAAAATACATATGAAAAGTTGAATGAAATACTATCAAAAAGAGCGCAAGTTACAGAAATTGCTTAATAAACGCGTTAGTTAAACTAGAAAAATTAGGCTCAATTGTGGTCACTTTGTAACAAGCAAAATAAGCTGGATTCGTGACCGTTGAAGAATGGCTATTTAGATGAATAAATTTTAGGTTGGAATAAAAGATAAATGACAAAAGATGATTTTAATGAATGGGCTAAGAAATACGGCCTAAGCATTGAAGATGCGGGGGCGGTACTTGGCACATCAAGAGCCAATGCGTTTAAGTATGCTAACGGCTCAAGGCCAGTAAGTAAGGCTGTTCAATACGGCGCTGAGGCAATTGATTTACTGCCGAAAAAAGAAAGTCTCAAATTGATACAAAAAAGACTTGCTTAGTCTCAAAGTGAGACTATAATAGTTGTTAAGTAAATTAATTGAGTAAAAACAAATGAGAACATTAACATTCGAGCAGATTTCAGATGGCCGTTTTGGTGGGACTGAAAATAAGCTTAATGAAATTACAAATAATGTATTAGTCAAACTAAATGCATTAACTGGCGTAAAAGTAATTACCGAAGAAGTTCGCAAATTAGATTTTCCTGACGCTCCTAGCTGGAGGCAACGATTTTACGTTACAAAAACAGGAAGAAATGTCACTTGGAATGAAATATATGCAGCGGTCAATAGTGTGAAAGCCGTGCCATTTGATTTTAAGAGCGTGAAACTATAGTGGTAACAATTTACATGCGTTCGAATTGAGCGCATGAGTAAGTTAATTATTAACGTATTGGAATACAAGGAATAACGGAGAACAGATGATTACTTTAACGATAAAAAAAATAAGAACTAAAGGGGGTGTTTTTATCCTAGCTGCCTTTTTTTCAGTATTACCATTTACTTCTTCAGGAAATAATTACGCTATTACTGCTATGAAAGGTGAGGTTACATTTGATTATTCTAATAACGATGGGAGTTATTTTATTGGCTCTGGGGCAGCATTATTTGAAATTCATTTTTCTAGTGCAAGTAATCGTGCCGTTCATATTTACAAAGATCCGTCAACTATTCAAAAAATAGCCTTAGCCTATGAAGCTGATTCTTTTGCAGAGATAGGCGATGCTAAAAGGCTCGACTATTCATCCAGAACAAGAACGCCCCATATTAATGAAATAGTAGTGCTTGTCAATAAATCAGGTTATTACGCGGCTATTAAAATTCAAGAAGTACGGGCTAGAAGTCATAAAGCGAAAAGAGATAAAGTTACTTTTTCGTATGTTATTAATGATAAACAAAGTTCGGTTTTTTAATTAAAAATTAACATTGGAATAAATAAAAATTCTTAATAATTAGATGGTCACAGTACCGCTGGGAAAACGTTGAACAATACTTATCTGATATTAGTGTTTTAAGCATTTCGTTTGAGCTATTAAATGATAAGAGAAACATTGATTACCATTTATTTAGGGGTCATGACGATTCAGATTGTGAATTGAGGTTTATTTCAGGAAATTTAGCGGCAAAAGATAAAAAACATGAATGTTGGACTACAAGCAGGTCTATCGCAAATAGTTTTGCAATAAGGAAAGAAAATGGGGTTCTTATGGAGAAATCGGTTAGTTCAAAAGAGGTCTTATTTGATGTTCGAGTTCTTACCAACTCTCTGTCTGAAAAAGTTAAGTGTAAATATTATGATCTTCAAAATCTTGAAGAAGAAGTGGTCTTAAAGGTGTTGGAATAGAACGTCGATTTACAAAACGCGAAAATCGGCGCTACATTTTGTCGATATGTCGAAGTTAAGCAAATATTGGAATAGGGAGTGTAGCAACCATATTTAATTAATAATTAAAAAAATCTAAAAACGGTTAAAAAATTACCTCTATTGAATCACTAAATCTGTAAATATTTATTGTCGATAATAAATGAGCGCTTACAGTGTTAAAAAAAATAATAGTTACGTCAGTGTTATTCCTTTCTATCTTTCTCCTCTTTGAGTTATTTTTGCTGAGGTTCGTATTTTCATTCCCAGCGCCATTACACAGTTGTTTAGATGCCAGCCTTTTTATTATTGACAAGTGGGACAAACAATATACTCGTGGAGACGTCATGGCGTTTGAATTTCAACGTGATAACGATATCGTTTATGGTGATAAATCAATGCAGTTTATAAAAAGAATATCTGCAACTGGTGGTGATCTAGTCAAGATTAAATCGTCTCACGTATCAATTAATGAAAATGCACCGATAGAGTTATCAATGATTCTCAGTGCGCATGCCTTAAAAGTAGATCCACAAGATTATGAAAGAGATATACAAGTGCCTGAAAATAGTTTTTTTGCGCTCGGTGAAACGTTGAATAGTTACGACTCTAGGTATTGGGGAACGTTAGATAACTCTAAAATAATAGGAAAAGCCTATGCCATTTTTTAGCGTACTATTGGTGACGTTCATGCTGGTTTCATCAATCAATCTCTATGCTAAAGACTCTAACAGCGGGGATAAGTCTTGGTTGTCCAAGCAGCAGATGGAAGCTCAAAAGGCAATTAACAGTGCGAGAACTAATGGACTACTTGATGGCTTGGATTTAAATCCTAAGCTTTCACAAAAGCAGCTTGAAGAAGCGAATAAAGTAGCTCAAAAATCCTTAACGATTCTTAACAAGTCATTGCCGATTACACCACAGAAAAACAAACCAGCTAAATCTTTATTTGAAAATGTTGATGGTGCCATCTTTATAAGCTTTTCGATGCCACGAACAGCAATTATTGAAGCACTAAAAGTGGCAAGCACCAATAACTTGACTGTAATTATAAAAGGTTTTATCGCTAATACAAAAGATATAAGGCCTACTTTGAAAGTGGTAAATGAATTGTCTTCAGCGGCTGGTGTAGAGCCTAATATTGGTATTGATCCTATTGAATTTGACCGTTACAGCGTTAGTGCTGTGCCGACAATTGTACTTAAGAGTAATGGAAGGGTAACTAAAGCTGCAGGTTTATTAAATATTGAGTTTGTTAGTAATGCTCATGCAGATATCCAAGAAAGAGATTCTTTTTTCGACATGGGAGTGCACGGACCGATTTTTAACGTTGAAGAGTTATCAATCATAGAGTCGATGAAATCGTCAATCAAAGATATCGACTGGGAGCAGAAAAAAGCGAATGCCGTTAAACGGTTTTGGTCAAATCAAAAACAGGTTGTCCTACCTGACTCTATTACAAATGAAGCATGGCAAATAGATCCTACGGTTCGCGTTAGAAAAGATATTAAAAATTCAAAAGGGCTGATATTAGCGCGTGCTGGTCAAGTGACTAATCCTTTTAAAAAATTCAATATTAAGATAACCATCTTAATTATCAATGCGGCTAAAAATGAACAATTACAATGGGCAAAACATCAGATTAAATCTAGCTTAGGTGCATTTCAAATCCACGTAACAGGTATCAATGCAAAAGCCGGCTGGAAAGACATTGAGCGTATTAGAAGTGAATTGGGTGCGCCTATATTCAAAATGCCTGATGAAGTACGTACTAAATTTAGTGTAAAAGCCTTACCTACTAAAATATCAACAAACAATGATGGAACGCTAAACGTTGAGCAGTTTAATTCTCGTGAGTTAATTAAGACGTCAAGGGAACTTAAATGAAAAACCTACTTTTAGTGTCGTTGGGGGTGATGATTGGTATCTATTTAATGGCAAATCATCCGTCTGTGGCTCAATTAATTTGGGACACGGCGATAGAGTGGATGGCAAGGATTGAAGCCATGTTGCAAAGGTAAAAATATGAATTTTTTTAAGCTATTTTTTATAATCATCCCAATGGTATTTGTTTTAAAAGTTTCAGCAAATGCGGCTGATGGCAAAAGTGATTTTGGTTGTAATGATGCGAAAATTTTTAGTGGGATAGTCGAAGATATATGTTGGTCATGCTTTCTTCCTGTTCGGCTTATGGGTGCTGGTTCAAAGCCTGATGGTGCTGCTGATTCAACGCCATTATGCATGTGTAAAGATAGAGCAGGAATTCCTGAATTTGGCTATCAATTAGGGATGTGGAAGCCAGCGAGATTAATAGAATTAGTTACAACGCCGTGGTGTAGTCCGTCTCTTGGCGGTATTAAATTACAAGATGATTTATTTTCTTTAGGCGCCGGTGCCAATATTCCAGCTGACGAGGACGTTTCTAATATCGCTAATTATCAATACCACTATTTCTCATTTCCAATTTTTGAAATGTTAGAAATATTGTATTTACCTAATTGCGGTAGTGACTATGTTGATTTTGACTTGATGTATTTATCTGAGCTTGATCCTACTTGGCAAAATGATTTATTGGCAATTGTCTTGTCTCCTGAAGCCGTTATTTTTGCAAACCCTATCGCTAAAGCATGGTGCACGGCTGACTGTATTTTAACGACAAATGGCGTATCTCAAGAATCTACGTATGGGTGTGCAGGCTGTGATGGGTCGCTATATCCATTTACTGGCAATGTTAATTATGGGGATGATCCTGTTAGGGTTAGTTCCTTATTGTCTCAGCGTGTACTAGCCTCCCTACATCGAAAAGGATTAGCACGAAAAACAATTGGAAATGCAGCTATGTGTAAAGCTGAGTTTTGGCCAATGATACCTAAATCTCAATACAAGATGTCCATGCTTTATCCTGTTCCAGAAGCATCATCAGATAAAAATCCAATGACTGATAATGGAACCCCATTAGCCAAAGATCGAAAAACATGTTGTCACCCTTTAGGTGAGTCTATTCATAAGTGGTCTACTGCGGCTGGTGGGCGAGTAAGGCCAGGAAAAGAAGATTTTGTTTACATGGCTTGGCGATATAGTGATTGCTGCGTTATTAATCAACCTGCAGGTAGTGATTAGTTATGGAAAATAAGCCGATATCGCTAAGCAGAGTAGCAGTAACGTATTCAGTTATTGCTACTATGCTTGTGCAATCTTTTCATTTTGCATTTTTAACGCTACTACCAGTATTTACAATGACTCCATTTCAAATTGCATATGCTAGTGATAGCGAAAAGTGGACCGACTTAAGAAAAAAATATGATACTGCCAATCCAGAAAATAACTATACAAACAATGATCGACTAAATAAGACACTCGCCAAGTATAAAGACCAAAAGCAAAAGCCCAATATCGAACAAAAACTGATCTCAAAATATTACCAAACCCCTCCCAAAGATAAAAAAAAAGTAAATCTATCTAAATACCCCATTATTGGTGCGAACTTCAATGATGACTTTCAGCAAAGTATCAATACAGCCCGATCATTATTTTCAAACGTAGCTGTACCTGAGTCTTCACAATCTGGTGATCTTAATATTAAGTATAATCCTGATGGTGTTGAGTTAAGTAAAGACAAAGACGGAAACTACTCTGCGACTTACGATAAAAGCGGTGAAATGATTAATCGGGTATCGCAAGATGAGTATACCTCTTCTGAAATTGGCCATTCTAAGACCACTTTTACTGCAGATCAAAGTTACGGTGATGAGAAAAACTTTTATAGCCAAGGAAAAACAAAACTAAATAGTCTCAAAACAAGTACAGCTAGTGATGGTTTAGTATATCAAATGCTCCAAGCGGCTGATGAAAGTAATCCTGTACCAGAAATTAATCACAGAGACTCGATGTTTGATTACGGCTATGAGGCTGTTAATAATGCTATCCAAAGCTCTGGAGGTTTGTTTGAGGCGTGTGCAGATACAACGGTTAAAAGAGTAGATAATGTTCATTATAGTACGTGGGATTATCATAGTTGTGCGGCTGTAAACCAGAATAATAAAAATTATTGCGAAGTCCAAAGAGAGTACATTCCAACTACGATTATTGAGAATTATGAAGGTAATGGAAAATTATCACGTTGTGGTGAAAATTGTTTAGAAATTGAATTTGGTGAACTCGGGGAGAAAACGAAAAAAGAGGGCCAGTGTTGGGATGTTAATTACAACGCTAACCTCCAGCTTAGCGATAAGGTGAAAATATCGCATACCAATCTTACATATAGTATAGAAGATCACGCGAAGTTAGCTGTTAATGGTCAAGATGTTTGGTCGAATATCAAAGGTGTGCAAGGCACTGGTGGAACCCTCCCAAACAAAGGGGACGGTTGTCTAGCTCGACCAACGTGGTCTGGCACTGACCAAGGTAATTTATTACCTGAACTCCAAAAAGTAGTTAATGGACTCGGTGATCAGGCAAATCTGAACTTCACTGTTAGATATGGAGAAGAAGGCGAAGGACATATGAAAGTCCGTATGTACTTCACTGCACTAGATGGTGGTGAATTAGGGCTGAGGTTTAAACAGTCTCCAGAAGGTTGTTACGATAAATTAACGAAAGAAGCGAAGATTGCTAATCCGTTAGATTTTACAAAAGTATCACTTCCTACGACCTTTACAACCTCCGTTAACATAGCTTCTCAAGGGCGAGACATTCTCACTGGCGATTTTGATTTAGTCAAAGGGGAAGTTAGATGGAATGAAGCCCTAAATGATTCTCCAATCCAAACTCGAATATCAGAAATAGAAAAAA
Organism: Psychrobium sp. nBUS_13; assembly: GCF_051201665.1. GTDB lineage: Bacteria > Pseudomonadota > Gammaproteobacteria > Enterobacterales > Psychrobiaceae > Psychrobium. The sequence continues at coordinate 33,896 of NZ_CP179211.1, forward strand.
TTAGCTATGGAACAGTGTGTAGTGCAATTCCTTCAAAAATATCCGCTCAAGCACAAGTATGGACAGATTATAATTTACCCGGAATCAAAGACGAGAGCGTTAATTATCGCATCACTCAGGCTCCTACGTGTGAAAACGGATTAAAAGGGCAAATACAAATAAGGGATCAACAGTCAGGCGATCAAGTGGAGTGGACGCTTGGAGTTTCAGCAAAGATTAAATTCACATTTGAAGCAGTTCAAAGTAATTATATCCCGGTATCTAACGATAAATTTGGGTTTTGTACCTTTGACGAGTATCAAATATTAGATCAAGGGAGTGGTGGCTTTCCTGATGAAATTTTAGAGCTTGTTCCTCAATGGTTTTTTTCTGATACCGGTTTAAAAACATGGAAAATTAATTTAAAAGGGTTTAATTGTGATCCACTCAAAGGCAATAAGCATTGTGTTACAAATGCTGCAGGTGAACAAGAATGTTATTCATTTAATGAATTAAAAGAGAAGCCTTCTCAATGTAACAGTTACGTAGAAGATGACAGCTGCATAGAAGTCAATAGAACGTGTGGAGAGGGTTGGGAAGTCGATGGGCGATGTTTAATATCAACCGTTGAGTATAAGTGTGATGTGGGTAATTCATACGAAATAACGACTGAAGAAAATACTAATGCTTGTGCTGAAACGTTACCCTGTGTAGACGGTAGCTGTGATTACGGAGAGCGAGAGAAAAACGAACAGTTTATTGATGCTATGGCTATGGCCTCAACCCTACAGCATATGGAAGATGATATGCAATGTGACGACCCAGCGGATTTGACTACTTGTAGGGTATTTAATGGTGAGGGTAAATTCTGCTCTTGGGAGCTTTCCGGTTTAGGTACTGATTGTTGTGAGTCTCCCGGTGGTATCGATATATTTTCTTACGCTTCTGCGGCTCAAGGTATTATGCAAGCAGATGCTTATGCTGCAGGATTGGAATCTACTAATGCTGTAGTGAATAGCTATCAATCCTTGAGAGAACCAATAGCTGATGGTATCACAACGGCATGGGAAGCTGTTTCACAACCTATAACCGACGCATTTACCAGTGCTGCAGGAACAGCAGCTGGGGAAGTTGCGACAAGTGAGGGTGCGAAGCAAGTTGCTGAAGAGGGGGTGATGAGTCAGTTGGGGCAAACAGCAATGAACTTCATGGCTGAAAACTTACCAGCTGATTTAAGCGAAGCACTATTTACTCAAGCGGCAACAGAAGCTGGCGGGCAGGGAGCTGGAGATTACGTTCTATCAGAAGGTGCTAGCCAAGTGGTTTCAGTCTTAGGTTATATCTATGGTGCATATGTTATTTATCAATATGTAAAATTGGCACTTCAATTGTTGACGGCTTGTCATGATTACGAAGGTGATATGGGCATTAAACTGGAAACTAAGCAGTGTATACCCGTCGCGCAGCCTTATTGTCACGATAAATTTTTAGGTACCTGCTTAGTTAGACGAAGAGATTATTGTTGTTACGGTTCGATACTGGCAAGAATAATCATGGAGCAAGCATCGCCGATGGTTGGGCATGATTTAACGCAGCTTTCCGATGATGTCATAGATGAATCTGAAATTAGAGCGTGTCCTGGTCTAACGCCTGAACAGTTAGCAAATTTAGATTTTAGTAAAATAAATTTAAATGAATGGACTAATATTATGCTTCAATCAGGAATTATTAGTAACGATAATACCGAAGAAAGCCTCACTGGTGATGGACGAATGATAAATAGTGGTATCAGAGTAACAACTACAGAGCGAACTAAGGATAGGGTAGGCAATTCAAATTTGGCTGATCATGCAATTAATGCAGCTAAAAAAATCAAGGAAGAGAACATCGATTGCTCGCTAGTACCAAGACCGACAGTATGTTATTTGAATGATGATTAGTAATTTTTTTGTAAATTGCGCGGTTAATTAATAAAGATAGAATAACACCATCTACATAAGGAAATAATTATGAAAAACACATTAGCAATATCACTTTTAATGGCGCTAGCTTTTCTTTCAGGGTGTGCATCAACTGGACCTAAAGACGATGAGCCACTAGTAACGGAAGCCTTTGAAATCAACACAAACTCTTCTTTTGCGAAGAATGTAATGAAGCTTGCTGGTTCCAATAAGTTTGTTGATTCAACCGATGGGAATGACATTACTAGAACTGTTCGAGGAGGGTATTTAGGCACGGCAGCTAGTTTAGCTCAGTTTGATCTATTTGGTGCTTTATCGAATTCAGCGACTAATTCACTCATTGAAAATGAACCTTTAGTTAAAGGCGCAAGTTTCTTTTTGACAGTACCAGTAAGAACGCTAGAACTTTCTCGGGAAGAGCAAGAGGTTGCGAGAAATGATGGGAATGCTAGATTAATTAAAATTTTAAAAAATGCTGATATAGAAATTAAAGAACTAATAGTAAACAAGCGCTTGTTCACAGAATACTATGCTAGCTCTAATATGTGTGATTTGACTGAAAAACAAATTACGACTAGTTATCGCACGTGTAAAACAAGCATTACCAAAGGCATTATTCTAAGAACCGCAGTACTCAATGGTAAAATAGTTGCAGTAATACGCTATCAAATACCTTTTGCTAATCAATTGATAAAAACCGCAGATTATCTTGAAGAGAGTGAATATTTCTTTATGCCATTAAAAGTGGGGCGTAAAGTGGCAATTATAGCCCCACAACCATTCGTTCTGAATAAAGGACGTGTTCATTACTTCAAAACTGGTGCTAAATTTGAAGATGGACAGCCATTATCAAAGATAGAATTATTTTGGTACGTTGATGAAAGTATATCTGCTACTGGTTCTGATTTATTCTTCAGCGTTGATATGGATACCTTAGAATTGGTTCCAGTTAAGGAATAAGGAATGCGCTACACTACGGTGATTTATTTAGTTTCTTTGTGTTTGTTAGCTGGTGGACTTCAAGCCACCAGCTTAGCTAATACGCCCGGCAAAGAAATAAGGTACGAATTAGTTAAAGCTACTGTCAAGGTTGGTAGTGGCTATAAGTCAGATTCCCAAGCCTATGCAGCTGGAATTACTGCATTAAAAGTCAAGGGTGCCGCTTTGTTGGCCACTAACGTTGTGAAGGAGTATGTTTCTACTCCGCACAAGTTTAAAGATGTAGTAAGAATCAATTCAACATCCGTCGTCAAACTATCAAACATTAGCACCACTCAAAAGAATGGTGTTCTGCACATATCTGCTAATGTTGAGCTCGATGACGCTCAGCTCATAGCAAAAATGAAAGAAGAGATATTGTTATCGCAGAGTAAACAAAAACTAAAAGAGTATCGCTACTTAAAAGATTTGATTGAACAAGGTCAAAACGCCAATAAATGGAATGGGCTAGCTGATAAGATTGCCTCTACTACCCGTTATAAAATTGATATGGATTACTTAAAAACTAAGTCAAAAATCAATAAAATTAGTAAGAAAGCAAAGTTAGACGCATTAAAAAAGAAAGTCGATGATGTTAATGCTAGGGTTCTAGCTACCGTAAAACAAAATCCATTACTATTCGTTTCAGAAGTACACATTTGTGAAAATGATGTAGGTCGAAAAATACAGTATATAAACAATTCAGTCAGTAAATTTTTAATTAAGTGGTGGGATTTTTATAGTGATAGGCCGAATCCTCCTACGAATAAGAATGCATTTGACTTAAATTATCCCCTTAATATTAATGCTTATAAATGTATTGATGTCGTTGTGACGCTAAATACTAAGAGCATGAGTATTGTTGAGAAAGCTTTTCAGCAGTTTCAAATAGAGAAAAAGAAATATTACAAGGAACTAAGGCTAGCTCCTGATGAAGAAGTGCCTAATGTATTGCTCCCTGAAAGAGCTATCACAATAAATTCACAGCTTGTATTTGGCTTATTGGCTGATGGCAGAAACCTAACTGATTTAGATAGAGCTTATGTTAAATATCTTAGTAAAGATGAAGAGCGTTCGCCGGTAAAAGGATATTTTTCATTCTTAAGATTCAGTTATATAAATAACAAGCTTACATATACTTGGAAAAACACGGCTGATAACGACAAGTGCTTAGATAATGGCGTTTATTTTAAAAAAGATTATCCAAGTTGCTATGCTGGCGAACGCTTATTACCGTTATATTCTTATATTCGCGCAGATAAACATTCACAAGTGACATATACAGCTAGGGTTTTTTACGGTGCTGGTAGCTTAGATATTGAATCTATTGATACGATTTATAAGAACTAATTGATGATGGTTATAAAAAATCTCCAAAACTCTTCAAAAATTAACTAATCAGTTATAAAAAATCCAATATATTGCTCCGATGTAAGTAAGGAGCAATTATGGATTTAACAATTTATTCAATCGGTGATGCCCAGTGGCTTTTTTTCGTTCTTCAAGGCGTAGCCAGGATCTTCGATTATAGTAATTCTCCTTTATCTATTCTCGTAGGCGCTTCAGCCGCGCTAGGCCTATTAAGTCTTGTGGTTAGTACATGGATTAATCCCCAATCAAAACCAATTGAATCGTGGTTTTTGGGGATGCTGTTGTTTATGATTTTACTTGGCCCTTTGTCAAAAACTAATGTAACAATTGAGTCTGTCCGTGATGGGAGTGTTTATAGTGTCGATGATGTACCAGCAATAGCAAGTATTGCCGGATTTGCAACTTCAGCGCTAATGTATGGCCTAAGTACGGCTTATGAAGATAATTGGGGAAGTGTCGATGGTTTTAAAGCCGGTCAATTTCTAGATCCTTATCGAGCGTTATTAAAATTTGACAAGTTCGGTATCCAAATGGCCTATGCGGAACAAAACGGAATTGATCCTAAAAAAATGGCCGTAGAATCGTCCCTTCAGAACTATATGGATGATTGTGTTATGTGGGACATTGAGCAAGGAGGCTCATCTGCTGAGTTAAACAAAGCCGAAATACTCAACAGTAGTATTGGTGATGTATGGAAAAAGTTACAAGTTAAAACAAAAACAAGATCAACGTTGATTGCGGTCAATGGAGTTGAAGAGTACATCACATGCGCAGATGCATTTACCAAAATAGACAATTTCTTTGGTAGTGCCATTTTCAACAACACAGTTAATGATTTTATGAACCGCGAGGGCATTACAAATGATGGTGTCCTTACTGCGACCGAAAAAATCACGGCAGGCTCAGCACTTCTAACAGCAAGAGGTTTAGCTACGGCTAGGGTAACATCTGATGCGTTGGCTGCGGCGGCGCAAAAAAGTAATGATAATTTAAAACTAAATCAAGAAATAATATTAATTCAATCTAAAGCACAAAGGCATTATCAAATGGGTGCCGATAGGGAGCTTTGGCTAGAATTAGCCGTAGGATTTGCCACCTTCCTTGAAGGCTTTGTGTATTTCATGATGCCGATTATGGCAATTATTATGGTTCTTGGTGGCCAAATGTTAAAAGCCATTGCTGGTTTTTTTGCCGTTTCTATATGGGTATCTTTGTGGCCAGTAACGATGGTTGCAGTTAATTTCTTCACAGACTTTGCTTTATCAGGTGCGTTTGCTGGTACAGCTACAAATACCGCATTATCTTTTGGAATGTTCTCAAATAGTAAAGAAACCATTGAGAGTTACTTGGCTGTTTCTAGTTCTTTAGCAGCGGCGGTGCCAATGTTATCTATGTATATATTGCACCGAGGCGTCCATACGATGATGGGAGTAGGCGGCAAAGCAGCGCCAAATACAAGCATTGATTCATCGATGTCTAGTCCAGATATTGCTTCAATCAATGGGGGGGTAGTAACGGAAGGGAATGTTAAAACCGCTGCAACAACTTCTTCATCAAATGATACTGAAGTCATGCAGAATGTAAAAGCTGGAACTTCTCACGGTGCACGTACCATTGATAAAGGTTCGGACAATACAATAAATTCAATGGTAACTGCTAGTAGCTCTAGTGTTAATCAAAATACAAACGCTTCAGCACGCTCCGAAACTGCAAAACAAGAGTTAGCAAAATCAAGGGTTAAATCAGCTGAAAGAGTTGGAAGTTTCTTAGATAGCCATGGTGATGGGTTTACTGTGTCGGATGCGCTTAGTGCTGGATTGTCTACAAGTGAAGCAGCCGCAGCGCTAACTGTACAAAAGCAATCTACAGAGAATGGATTATCAATAGCAGAACAAACAGAGTTGAATAGATCTGCAGGCATTGGATTACAAGGTGGTGCTAAAATAGGTGGTACTATAGGTGGTGATAAAAAAGGTAAAGGGCGTACAAGACTTTCAGCGGGTGGTTCAATTTCATTAGAAGGTGGAATTCGTTCTACATCAGGACGTAAAGCATCAACAACTACAACAGACGGAAGTACAAACCAAGCTTCTCAACAAACAGCCTACAACGCTCTGCATGCTGAGCAATTACAACGTGTTAAAAGCGAATTAAATAATAACGTATCTAGCTATGGTGAATCTTCAAAACTGACAGCACAACAAAGTGAAGTAGAAGCACAAGCTATTACCGCAAGTCAACAACAGCAAAAAACAGAAGCGCAAATGACTAATTCCCTGTTTAGTCAAAGTGCAGATAATAAAGAGTTAGTTCAAAGTAAAGCGAGTAATCTAACAGCTAAAGAATCATTAACTAAAATGGCTAACAGTCTAACGCCACAACAAGCCGAAAGAGTCAATGAAGAGAATGGGTTTAAATCCAAAGGTGGTGAAACTTCGAATCAAACGTTAGCTCGCAACTTGCGAGAACAATCTGAAGAGAAATTGAAACTTGCTGGTACAGGATTTAATGAAGGATTCTCACCACAAGCAAAACAAAATGCAGCTGCATTAGCTGTCACGACAGATGCTATTAAGAAAATGAACGCAACGAATCGCAAGTTGAGTGACTACCCTTCAGTTGATGCTCTGGAACAAGGAAACACTAATGAGTCAGACGCGAAAAAAGCGATGTTTGAGCATCTAGGTAATGAATATAAGGCGCCATCATACAGTGTGATAGCTGGTCAAATTAGTACAAGTGGTAACGCTGATACGAGAGAAATTGACCGTGCGAACCCTGAACTCAACAAGTTTTCAAACAAAGAAGATTCGGCGTTTAATCAACTTGAAAATAAAGAAATACCTGAAAATAACATTAAACAAATAGATCAATCACAAGCAACAAAAGATGTCTACCAAAGAGCAGCTACAACACAAGAGGAAGTGCAAAAACAAGGGATAAAAGAAAAGGATAAAGCTGTAGAGCGTGGCACAGAAACAAGTACTGAAGTGTTAGCCGATACCAATAAAGCAGCAGCTGGTGTCGAGCTAGGGAAAAAACTATTCGGTGGTACGATGATAGGAGCGTTAGCAGCTGATAATTCGATTCCAGCTATCGACAAAAGAATGCCTGGAGATAGTACATTTGCAGGTTCAGGTTTCCAAATGATGGCATTAGCTGGTGGAGATGTTGGTGAACTTATAAAAAATGACCGTAATAATTTGCCATTATTACATTCTGCTAATACACCTAAAGCACTAGCAGCGTATGAAGATGCTAAGAAGAGCGGTGAAATCAAACCTGAAGTAGCTCAAGCTATTGATGCTGGTGTAAGAGGTTTTGAAGAGTATCGTAATGGTAATAACTTGACTCCAGAATTTCAAAAGAATGAGCAAGCAGCTTTATTTTCTGAACAAAATTCTTTGAACAATAGCAGCACAAGTACTGCATTCTCTGTGGCACATGGAAATGACGAAACTGCTTCATGGTTTGCGGTGGGAGGTTTGGATGATAAATCACCTGCTATTTACTCAGCACTAAGTCACTTTGCTAATCAAAATGGCGTAGATTTGCCTAATGAGCATTATGAGCCAAACAAAGGCTCTGGTGGTTCAAGTAATAGTATGATGCATTTAGGAAATGAAAATATCTTTATTCCTAACTATGAGCCAGGAAGTCCAAGTTCAGATAGGTTTGCTCCTCAGAATTTTGCTAAAGCCTTTGGAGATGCTTCAACTGATAAAGAACTACTGGAGCCAAGTGCAATTCAAAATGCTAAAGGTGGTTTAAGTGTTGATGATTGGGGCAATATGAATAGATTTATTCAAGGAACAGAACCAATTTCAGAAGTTAGAAGTGTAGCAATGAGTAACTTTACACGCCTAGCTAGCGCAACAAGTACAGAAAACGGCGGTAACGGTAGTTGGGATAATTATGTTAATCAAGAGCAATCTAAGGCTGTAGATCTTGCGGACGTTGATGGTAATACAAGGATGATGATTGATAACGTAGTCGATGGATCTGGTAATTTCGATGACATTGCTCCTTCACAAGTTCCGAAAGTGCAGCAAGTAATTGAATCTTTAACAATGAGTGGTGCTACACAGCGAGCCCAAGATTTAGAAAATGAATTAATGGCAAGTAATAAAATATGAGCGCAACATCAGAGCAGAATGGTGCCATATCCAATGCTTTGAACAATAATTTACTTTGTGCAGCACCGGGTTCAGGGAAGACATTTACGTTAGTGAAAATAGCTTTAGAAATTCTGGCGGAAAACAAGAGTAACAGAATTTGTTTAGTTACTTTCACTAATAGTGGTGTTCAAGAGATGCAAGAACGGCTATCTAAATCGCTCACTCCTGAACAATTGAATAGGGTAAAAGTTGCTACATTCCATTCATTATTTTTACAGCAAGCCAAATCTACATTTAAGGGAAGCCTTTTGATTGGGGCATCTCAAAGTAACTTCATCGATCGACTTCAACGTCAATTAGGAATTAAATTCTATGACGAAGTTAAAGAAGCTATTGATACAGTAGGTATGGAGCTCGATAGAACAGCATTTGAAAATACAAAAGAGGGAGGTATTTTTAAAGCCTATCAAGATCTAAAGAAAAATAACCAGAAATATGATTTGGATGATGTTGCTCGTCGGGCTGTAGCTGGAATGATAAAGAATAAAATCTCTCCATTTAGCTATACACATTTTTTAGTAGATGAATTTCAGGATACAGATGAAATTCAATTTAGATGGCTAATGGAACACTATAGACAGACAGGCGCCTGCTTTACTGTTGTTGCAGATGATGACCAATCGATTTATTCATTCAGAGGTGCGCTTGGATATGACATACTTTTAAAATTCCAAGAGGAAACAAAGGCAAGTTTACACCTACTTTCCAAATGTTTTAGGTGTCGGCCAGAAATCCTTTCTGCTGCGTATAACATGATTGAATTTAACGAGAATAGAATTGCGAAATCAGTAACATCTGCAAAACCTGCTGGTGGTACTTTTGAAATATATACCCATGAAACAAATTATGCACAATACAAAGTATTCGAAAAAGACTTTATTGATAATCCTGGCGAATGGGCAATACTTTGTCGAACAAATAAACTCTTAGATACAGCTTCTTTACAACTCACAAGTTTAGGGATCAAACATAGGGTTTCTAATGCAAAAAGCATTTGGGATACAAGGCAAGCAGACTTTGTTCTTAAGTTTCTTTACTGTTTAAGATTCCCTCATGCTGGTGGTAAATATATAGGTGAAATACTTGGATTTTTAAGAGAGAGTGAAAGTAATATTTTAGAAATTCAAAGTAGAGTCGCTTCAGCAAACGGGCTGCATCATATTCAATTGGGTACAGACGATGGATATAAACACGCAACTGAGGTTTATTTTGGTTATTTACATGATTGGTTTGATAATACAAATTCAGAAAACGATATAAGAGTTAAAGTAAAAACAATTAAAGCGCTCTTTAGCTTAGCTAAAAACGGCAGAGGTGCGATTAAGGCAAAAAATATCGGGATAGAATCTAGTGTTTTAGACATTTTATATAGTATGAAAGGTAGTTGGTATGATCGGATAGACTACTTATTACTAAACCTGAATAAAAAGAAAGATAAGAAGGGAAACACCGATAGCAACGAAGTCGTTTTGACCACATTTCACGGCTCTAAAGGGCTGGAATACGAATTTCTCGCGATTTTTGATTTTATTCAAGGTGTATCTCCATCAAGTAGAAGTTTAGAACAAGATGCCATCAACAAATCAAGTCAAAGTTTATCTGAAGAAAGGCGATTGGCGTTTGTTGCAATGACAAGAGCTATGGAGAAATTGTTTATCCATACGTATGAGCGTCGAGAAAACGCTGACACCGGCGACACAACTAGAGTAAAAACAAGTGAATTTGTCGAAGAAATATTGTACGAAGAATAGACAGAGATAGAATTTAGTACTATCATTATTACATCTGTTTAAGTAACAGAGCTACTACCCAAAACTACTACTTCCGCTATTGAAATCCCTGCTTTCATAGATATTCTATTTATGTATGACGGCTCAATAGTTTGTATTTTTGGGTGTCTATAATATTTTTTGAATACTTAAACACACCTCATTAAAACCTATTTAAGTCACTAGTAGGTACTATTCACCCCACTAATTTTTTTATTTTTAATTTTCGCTCCTATGCGTCTGTTTGCTTCACAGCAAATTATATTAATAAAAGAATTAGATTAGCTCCTCTGTATCCTGCAGAAATGAATCATCTCTTTGAGATTGATTTGGAGCTTCCACCGTCATGCAAATAAATTTCGATTTATTTAAATGACAACTATCCCATTTGGGTTCTCCCATTTTGGATAGAACCCTCATGGACATTTCCATTACATCGGAGATTACTACCATGTGTACAACCCCCCAGGATCATAAGTCACTAGGTTCATACTTACGTCGACGAGAATCCAAACTACTCAAACGTGCATCTCAATTAACTGAAGCTGTTGAAACAACACATCTGTTAATTAAGGCAAAGCGTTTATCTACTAAAGCTAATGAATATATATTCTCGGCTTAATTACTAACCCCCAACCACACAACTTGTGGTTATCAAAGCTTAAAAAGGAGTCTTTATGAACTTTAACGCTTTACTCGACTATATGATAGATTTGGCACGCGGCATAGGCATTAGCTTATTCGTTGTTTCAATATTTACCATTGCTTTAGAGAAAACTACCAACGCATTTCAACTATCAATGAACGTCAAATTATTGGTGTTTAGTTTGTTTTGTGTTATTTTTGGTGGTGTATTATCTGCAGCTAAGAAAGAAAAGGAATAAATTATGTTAACTGAAGTTCAAGCTCTTTCATTGATCATCGGTACTGTTTTTGCCATGTTTGGTTCGCTTGGTCTAATTTACCTTTGGGGCTTATGGCGTCAAAAAAAAAATTAGATAAACAAGAAAACAACTCATAGTTTAAAATAAACATAACCACCCAACCGTATCATTAATCTTTGATTAATCGGTACTCAATCCCTTGTGCTTATACTTTAAAGATGAATTTCATCTTTTTTGTTGTGCATGAATTTTAGAAAAACTTAAGCCTCGCTTTCGTTTTCTATCTACAACCAATAAAACTACCTAGTAGGAACATACAACTCCTATTATGGGTAGCTGCGTGCGCTCCTACTTAATATTTCTAGGAGGAGATTCTTATGGCACGCCCTAAGAAGAACGTCACCAAAGCCATGCTTGCAGATTGCCTTAAAAATAAATTGTCATTTAAGGAAACTAAAAGCAGACATCCACTTGTTAATAATCCTAATTATGTTGCTCATGCAATGGAATCAAGTAAACGCAAGCCAGATGTTTTTGAGTTAGATCCAAACATAGACGGTACATCAGCAATTCACTTCATGAAATGGGGAGAAGCTGAGTTAATCGCATTATGGTCAGGAATCTTATATCGCTCTTTAAGCATTTTACGTTATGAAAGTAATGAAAAGGCAATAGAAGAGGAATTAGAGGGAGTGTTCATAATTCTGTGTCATTTCAGTAGAATATAATAAAACAGGAATGACACATGACTAACTCTTTTGATTTTGAGCAAGCATTAACAGATTTACAAGCTGGTAAAAGCCTCACTGGTAAATACCCGTGATCATTGAAAGTGCTTGATTTTTTAGCTAATGAGATCATGATAGTCACATGAAAAAGATTGCTCTCACCGACATTCAAAAAGAAACGTTAGAATCTCGACATAAAAAAGCGAGAGATAAGCGTGAGTGCGATCGAATTAAAGCTATTCTATTGCGTGACGAAGGCTGGTCTTCGCCAATGATTGCTCAAGCGTTACGCATTCACGAAACGTCAGTTGTTAGATATATTGATGACTACATTCGTCGTGAAAAATTAACCATCAACAGCGGCGGCTCTACTAGTTATCTTAATCATCAGCAAACGCAACAGTTAATTGCACACCTGTGTGAAGTAACTTACCTACATAGCCATCAAATACTTGATCATATTGAGAGTGAGTACGACATTAAATACACGGTGCCTGGTCTCAATAAATGGTTACATCAGCATGGCTTTAGTTATAAAAAGCCCAAAGGCGTTCCTCATAATTTTGATGAGGAAAAGCAAGCAGCTTTTATCGCACATTATAACCAGCTTAAATCAACGCTGGCCCCTAATGAGCCAATCTTGTTTATGGATGCTGTTCATCCAACACAAGCGACAAAAATCACGGCAGGCTGGATTAAAAAAGGGGAAAATAAACCCATTAAAACCACAGGAAGTCGAACACGAATTAATGTAGTGGGAGCTATCCGATTGGGTCACTTAGAGGAAGCAGTGATAAGGCAATATAATAAGACAGTCAACGGTGAATCTATCGTTGATTTTTTAAATGAAGTCAGAGCCAATTATCAGACGAGCGGTATGCTTCATATGGTTCTTGATGGTGCTGGTTATCACCGTAATCAGATAGTGATTGATGAAGCCGAAAAGCTCAATATCAAGTTACATTATTTACCACCCTATAGTCCTAATTTAAACCCAATAGAACGGCTATGGAAGGTAATGAACAAAAATGCGAGAAATAGCCAATATTTTTCAAGTACTAAAGAGTTTCGACGGCGTATTAGCGATTTTTTTGAGTCAACATTACCCGATATTGCCAATACACTTGACGATACGATCAATGATAATTTTCAAATATTAAAAACTGCACTTTGAAGTTGATTTAGTAAAGATGGCATCTTAGGCCCTTTGATTAAGCAATTAACCGAAGCGGCTCTTAATGCCGAACTAGAGCACCACTTAGCCAACGATAATCAATCTAATAGAAAGAATGGCAGAACAAGTAAAAACATCAAACACCCGTCTGGTAATTTTGAACTCGACACTCCGCGAGACCGCAATGGAACATTTGAACCTCAATTAGTGAAGAAAAATCAAACCTCACTATCAGATGAAATCGATCGCAAAATACTCTCGATGTTTAGCTTGGGAATGAGTTATCGTGATATCAATGCACATGTAGAGGAGATGTACGGTATTAACGTGGCCACAGGAACGATTAGCGCAGTCACTGACAAGCTTATTCCTGAGCTTAAAGCATGGCAACAAAGGCCATTAGATAGCCATTACCCAATTGTTTGGCTCGATGCTATTCATTATAAGGTCAAAGAAAACGGTCGCTACATCAGCAAAGCTGTCTACACGTTATTAGCACTTAATATGCAGGGTAAAAAAGAGATATTAGGGTTGCATTTATCAGAAAACGAAGGGGCTAATTATTGGCTTTCAGTGCTGACCGATCTTAATAATCGCGGTGTTAAAGATATTCTTATTGCCTGCGTAGATGGGCTAACCGGCTTTCCTGAAGCCATAGCAGCTATCTTTCCTGAGACAGAAACACAGCTTTGTATCATTCATCAAATTCGAAACTCACTTAAGTACGTCGCGTCTAAAAATCAGAAAGCCTTTATGGCCGATTTAAAACCTGTCTATCGTGCACCCACAAAGGAAGCAGCTGAATTAGCACTCGATAAACTAGAAGAGAAGTGGGGCGAAAAATATCCGCTGGTTATTAATTCCTGGCGCAGGAAGTGGCACAATCTATCTCACTATTTTAAGTACCCTGAGCACATCAGGAAGGTGATATATACCACGAACGCCGTTGAGGCGGTTCATCGTCAGTTTAGAAAGTTAACGAAGACAAAAGGCGCATTCCCGAACGAACATAGCTTGTTGAAGCTGTTGTATGCTGGCATATTGAATGCTTCTGAGAAATGGACGATGCCAATCCATAACTGGAGCTTGTGTGTTTCTCAGTTGGCGATATATTTTGAGGGACGTTTAGATAGCGTCATTGATATTTAGAAAATTAAGCCTGACACAGAATGTTGAACGCCCTCGAATTAGATTGGATAGCGTCACACCAATTTGACTTAGTTACTAACGATTTTGGATTGAATGCAAATGAAATTCGATTATTAGTATCTCGATATGTGAATAATGCTTCATTAACCTCACATTCAAATACTTTGTTGCAAGCCTTTCGCAGATTAGATTGTAATTAATACCTACATATAACTGCACAACCAATACCTACAACCCACTGGGGAGTACTTCAATTACCCCTATGGGATAGTTGTGTCTCCTCTATTTATTATCTCCAGGAGGAGAACATTATGAACACAACTACAACACCTCAAGTACAAACTACTCAACAAATCGATTTCAACGAATTTATTTTGGTAAATGCACATACTGTATTTCCTGAACTAATTGACGCTGATTCACCGATGACCGTAAAAATGCGTAAGCATAGGCATCCAGATTGTTTATCAAGCAATCCACACTATATTCCGGAAGCTGATGTTTTTAAATCGGTAATGGCATGGTGGACTGCTCCTGATCAACTCTTAGCTCTGGGCTTATATGGTGAAACAGGAACTGGCAAAACAGAGTTATTAATTTATATAGCAGATCGTCTTAACGAACCTGTTTATATTGAAAAAGTAACTACTGGCTTGACTGGTGAACGATTTGAAGGAAGTACAGAACTAGTAACAGATGAAAATGGTAATAACATAACTCAAAAACGATATGGCACAGCAATGACTGGTTATATTAATGGAGGGTTAGTTATTTTAGATGAAGTTGATAAAGCAAATGAAGATTTTGGTACATCCTTACATTTATTTGCTGAAGGTAAGCCTTACAATTTGTCTAACTTTTCAGAAACAGTTATTAAACACCCACATTGTCGTATCTCTGCAACCGCTAATACAATTGGTGATGGTGGCAGTGACAGGTATATCACATCTCAACGTATGGATTCTGCTTTACGTGCAAGATTTGGTTGGCTAGGTACTCAATTCCTTTCTCCAATGGAAGAAACGAATTTGTTGGCGGCAATGTATCCAAATTTACCAACGCTATTCATCGCTAAAATGATCAAAACAGCAAATGTTTTACGTGACGCTTTATTAGGTCCTGATCGTGACGGCAACATCGAAGAACCTATCTCTTGTGTTTTTTCTACAAGAACAGTTGTTAACTGGGGATATTATACGATGGCTTTTGGAACTAACAGACGACCTTTGGCTGCTCTGGAGTTCTCATTTTTCGGTTCGGTTGATGAAGAGGAATTACCTATAGTTAAAACGATATTACAACGTTTATGGGGCGATGACTTGGAAAAACCACTGAAGAATGTTTTAGCAAAAATGAATACGCAAATTTAATACTTACTTAAACTTACTAACCCACTGGGGAGTACATCGATTACCCCTTTGGGATAGTTGTGTCTCCTCTATTTATTATCTCCCGGAGGAGAACACTATGAACGATACTACCACTACCACTACCACTAAAAACCAAGCTATTGACCATGCAAGCGCTTTAATAGAAAGAAATACTGCTCTTAAAGAAGGCTGTTGCTTATTAGGTGCAAAAGTGAGTTCCCCTTGCGGTGAATCAACTTTACCTAACGCTGTTGTGTCACTAGGTGGTCAAAAAATCAATTCAGAACAAGTTAAGTCGTCAAAGCTACAATGGTTTCCTAGAAGTCATTTAAAGCTAACAACGAAGTACAGCAATAGTATAAGTCGAATCTTAAATGCCGCAGGTGTTAAGTTAGGCGAAATGACTGTTGTACCCTTATCTAAGCTGGATAAAGTACAGGATGAGCTCAACGCATTGAAAGATAAATGGCAATCAGAAGTTGATGAAGTCATTACAGATTACGATGTTATTATTGCTCAACACTGTCTAGATAACCCCGATGTAGCTCATTTAATTCGTGCACATGCTATACCAGCAAGTGAATTTAAAACACGATTTAAAATGAGACTGTTAACACCACTAGCTCTTACTCCTTTAAACGAAGAAGATGATAGTGCGTTAGCAGATGAACTAGGAGATAACCTTTGGGCTGAAATAGCTAAAGAAGCTTCTAAAATCTATTCAGCATCTTGGTTTAACAACTCAAAACCCGTTACTAGAGTGTCACAAAAAATACGTCGTCCAATCAACCGTGTTGTAGATAAGATATTAGACCTTTCATTTTTAGATGAGAGTTTAGTTACTGTTGCTACGTCAATCACGGATGTTATGCGTCAATTACCTGCTTCTGGATATATCGAAGGTAGAGAATTTGACAACTTAACAAAATGGATGTTTGTTATGAGTGATGAAAGTAAATTACGTTTACATGCTGAGAACTCTGCGAACGCAAATGCTTATTTAGATAGCGAAGATGGACAAAAAGCTGTTTCACACGCTGAACAGTTCATTGATGCTTCTACTGAGCAATTTGGTAATGTTGATCAAGTCACCACGATTGATACTGAAGACGTTACACCTGAGATAGAAACTCAATTTGAGTCTCCTATTGAAGTCGTTCAACAGCCATCGACACTATCAACGACTAATGAATTATCATTTGGTAATTGGTAGCTGCCCTTAAGGGATTATTCCTTAAGGGATGATCCCTTTTAATTTATTTTAAATAGGTATCAAGATGAAAAATGTACGTAACTCTAGAAAAGAACAAGAATTGTTAGCTAAATTCTCTGTTCTAACCCGTCTTATGTCTAAACAATCTGACGTTAAGATAATTATCAGTGGGAACCAGCCTTACACGACAGGTGATTTAATTGTATTGCCGTGTGGGGATTTTGAAGATGCAACATATTGTGAATTACTAGAAGGTGTAGTAGATCATGAAATAGGGCATATTGATGAATCTTGCTGGAATGTTCTAAAAGACTTTGCTGGTTCCCCACTGTCTAAATCAATATTGAATATTATTGAAGATGTAAGAATGGAACGCTCACGTAGTCGTAAATATGCTGGCTCAAGAATCAACTTTTATAAGATGATTAGTCACTTGTTTAAGCGTGGATGGTTTCAACCTGTAACGATAGAACATAGCGCTCCGCAATGCCTTACTTCTTATATTCTTTTTTCTGGTCGGTTCAAATATATGGATCAAGATCAGTTTGAAGAAAGAAGCATTGGTGCGAGAGAAGTGTTAGTTGAAAAGTTTGATGCAGATTTTGTGCAAGAACTTGATCTAATACTCACTCAAATACCCAAGTGTGAGGATACAAAAGGTGCTGGTGTAATAACGGAACAGATACTTCAATTACTTGATTTAGATGACCTTCAAGAAAGCGAATCTAAGAATAATACTCATAAACAAAGTACTAGCCCTAAAGGTGAAAATATTGAAACCAGTGTTCAAGAATGCCTTGGTGCAACTAATGATGATGTATTAGAAGATCTGCATGAAGCTATAAAAACCGAACTTTCGCAAATCGTTAAGCAGTGTATCGCTGATGGAACTTTATCTTATAGTGAATGTGATAAGTACTCGATATCGAGACAAATCATTGAACAAGATATATCGTTCATCGACGTTGCTCAAGCAAAACGTAGAAGTGGCCAAGTTCGAAACACTTTAGCTAAACAATTACATTCACTTAATCGAAAATCTGTAACTCATTCGAGGCGTGGAAGTAACATTAATGCAGCTAAACTTGGTGGAATTAAAGCAGGGAATCTTTGTGTTTTTAAAAACGAAATGATAACTCGCTCGCCAAACACTGCTATTAGTATTCTTATAGATAGGTCTTATTCTATGGAAGAATTAATAACAGAAACCAATACAAGTTCGCTTGCATTGGCTTGTGCTTTTGAAAAACTTAAAGGGGTAAAATCAGAGGTTTTGTATTATCCATTTTATCAAAAGTATGAATGTGAGGAGCAAGGGACTATTTATACATTTAGTATCCATTGCGCTAAATCATTCGATGAAAAAACGTCGGCTGTGAAAAAGTACTTTAATGTCCAATCTGAAGGTGACACACCAACAGGTCCAGCCATGCAAGAAGCATTACGCAATCTCGCCTTACGAAAAGAACCTAAAAAAATTCTTTTTGTTATTACAGATGGAGAAGCTAATGATGAAGAGCACGTTAGAAAAGAAGTAGCAAATGCCCAGTTATTAGGTATCGATGTTGTCCCTATTGTTCTTAAAACTTGTGTTTCAGGTTTTGAGGAAGTAGGTACCACAAGAGTTGATGATATAAGTCAGCTCCATTCGGTTATCAAAGACGCTGTAAAATTAAAACTTCTTTAACTTAATTAATAACTACTAACCCAACCGGGAGAATATCGCTCCCATTGGGGCATATCTCTCCCAAATTTAACATCTCTGGAGGAGATACTATGACAACCATAATAACTAAACCCATAACTTTCGATAGTCCCAAGCTTAGAAAAATCACTTTGTCTGATTATTACAAAGCACTTCTAAGTGCTGATTGGTTCTATCACTATAGCGATTGTTATGAAACTCGTCGTAGGGCAGTGAAAGCGATAGCCTTACTTGAAAAAATAGGTACAAGTCATCCCATAGCAAATAAAATGTGGCGTGATTGTAAAGAATACGTAGTTAATCTATGGTCTGATCCAGATACTAAAGTATTTGATTGTCCAAAGATTAATGCGGAATTTTCGTATCTAGCAATTCACTAAACCCATAAGGGATACACTCCTTTATGGGACTGTATCCCTCTGAAATTTAACATCTCTTGGAGGAGATACTATGTGTTCAGCCCTAACAAAACCAAAGCAATTTTCAGAACCAGTTCGTATTAAGCAACCTAGCATCTTTGATGTTCTCGATATAGTAAACCCACTTGATAAAGAATGGGATTACATGTGGAGTAAACTTGAAAGTCACCGTATTAATTTGGGATTAAGCGATAAGCTTAGCGCCTGTAATTTCGGTGAAGTTTGGCAGTATTTATATACTGAAGAACGTAGCTATTTTGTTTTTTGGAAACGTCAGTGTCATGTTTTTAGACATCGATTTCATCCAAATACGAATGGTCATGAAACATTGTACATACCGGCAAGTAAGAGCTATTTAGCTTAAACCTGCATCTAACTACTAACCCATAAGGGGGAACACCCTTTACGGGCTGTATCCCTCTAAATTTTTCTCGGAGGAGATACCATGCAAACCCTAAACCCTGCAACACCTGAATATTTAAACTCTTTATTCACAATTTCTAGTGAGAGTAACGAGTGGAAATATTTGGAGAACGAACTTTCTAAAATTGAGCTAAACAAAGGTATTAACCAACCGCTTGTAGCGCGAAATTATGGAGAAGTTTGGCAGTATTTATATAGTGAAGAAGCAAGATTTACTGTCTTTGGTAAAAAATCGTTTAACCACATTTTTCGCCATAGAAACCACCCTAAAACTCATAAGTTGGAATATATTGAAATGCCAGCAAGTGATAGTTTTTGCGTAACCAAATCTCAATCTTAACTAACTCTAATAGGAGACTAAATTCGCCTATTAGGGCATTTAGTCTCCCTAATTTGTACTCTTGGAGGGGACAAAATGAAAAACACTACTACTAACATCAACTCGCTTTTAAACGAATTATTTCATCTGTATTCAAATACCTTAACTGAGTTTCTTTCAGAGATGGAAATCGTTAATACGTTTAAAAGAATTAAAAACTTATATCAACAATTAAAAGATCAGGTCACTAATAACCCCAAGTTTGAGGAAATTGGTGAGTTTGTCTTTATTACTGATATTTAAATCAACCTTAAAGGGAATGCACTTTTGCACCCCTTTATTACTCTCTTGGAGGAGATAATTATGTCATCAATAACCAAACAGTTTGACGAAATACAACAGCTTTATTTTGTTGGCCTAGAGCAATGCTCAACAGCTGGAGAAAAAGTTAAAGTGTTTCAGAAAATACAAAGGTTACACGTTTGCTTAAAACGCAAAATTAGCAACAACAAAGCATTTAACGAGATTACTCAATATTTGCAAGGCAAGACTAGCTGTATGAACTTGTGTGGAGGGGTATGTGAAAACATTTGTCACCTTAACGCTCAAGAGTTTAATCAATATATCAAACGTAACAATTTAACCGGTAAGTTGATTATGACGTCCATGCAATCTTTTTCGTAGTTCAATTGGAGCAAATTATGAAAACCGATAAAATTACTAAAGTATTAGCTCTTGTCTCACAAAATGGTGGATGGGAGTGCGTGTTGTGGTTGAATTAGCCGGACACTTCAATAAAGGATTATAATCCCGTTATTGAGGTGAATATGACTAAACGAACAAATAAACATTATCCAGTAGAGTTTAAGCAAGAAGCTGTGGCGTTAGTGATTGAACAAGGCTACACGATCGTGCAAGCCGCTGCATCACTGGGTATTACAGATAAAATACTTTATAACTGGGTCGCTAAGCATAAGAAACAAGCGCAAGGCGATACGTTATCTAATGATGAACGGGCTGAGTTAATTCAGCTAAGAAAAGAGAATAAACGCTTACAAATGGAGCGTGAGATCCTAAAAAAGGCTTCAGCCTTCTTCGCGAAAGAAATGAAGTAAGATATTCATTTATCAGAGAACTTGATGCTAAATATCCAGTATCAGTTGCCTGTAAAGTGATGAAAGTTAGTTCATCTGCCTATTACGTCTGGTTAAAAAGGCCTGGTGAATTAATTAGCGCTCAAACATTAAGGTTGTATCGACGAGCTAAGGCTTTATTCAAAGCGAGTCGCAATAGCCTAGGTAGTCGAGAGCTTGCTAAAGCGCTACGTAAAGAAGGCTTTGAAATAACCCGTTATCGTACGATTAAACTGATGGCTCGGCTTAAACTTGTTGTCACTCAGCGTATCGCCTACAAGGTGACCACTAAGCGAAAACATAGTGATGCTGTAGCAGATAACTTATTAAATATGAACTTTAATCCAGTAGCACCAAATCAAGTGTGGGCTGGTGATGTGAGTTACTTAAAAACTGGTGAAGGTTGGCTATATTTAGCGATTGTCATGGACTTGTATTCGCGGCGTATCGTTGGCTGGTACATATCAAAACGTATGACTCGTGACTTAGTCGAAAAGGCTTTGATAAAAGCTCATAACTTGCGTAAGCCACCAAAAGGCGTGGTGTTCCATAGCGATCGAGGCTCTCAATATACGAGCGCTGGCTTTAGGAACTTACTGGATCGTCTTGGGTGTCGAGCTAGTATGGGGGATGTTGGAGCGTGCTGGGATAATGCCGTTGTCGAGCGGTTCTTTGGTAGTTTAAAACACGATTGGTTGTTTAAGGTGCCGCAGCCAACCCGTAAACATATGCGAGACGATGTTGCTAGGTACATGAAATATTATAATGTTGAGCGACTGCATTCAGCTAATGCTGATCAGTCGCCCAATGAATTTGAACATTCCTTTAGGAAAGTGTCCGGTTGGACTTGACCAGAACAGCGTTTATTCTAAATATTCTGGATTGATGAACGCAATTAAGCATTACCCTAAGCAAGTTTCCTGTCCTTTTTCTCATCAAGGTAAGACTAAATTTCGTCTTTACCCTGATTGGAATGAGACAGGTGGCGGTTATCACGAAGATTATCTCTCTTTACCGGGTGGAATCGATGTTATAGCTTTAATGGAAAATTGCACTAAAGGTGAAGCCCTAAATATCATTATTGATATTTGTGGTGGAAAATTAGAGAGCATTTCTAAAAAAATCATACAAAAAGTATCAACTAAAACTACTGGCATTTCTAGTAAAGAAAAACAAGATCGTCGCGCTAAACTTTGCAAGATTCAATCTAATGCAAAGTCTGCATCTGCTTCATTACCGGTTCACGTGTATTTGAGGGGGAGAGGTCTAAAAGGTGATATGTCAAAACTACCAAAAGCTTTAGGTTATGCTAAAGAATTATGGTGGGGAGATGGTGAATCAAAGCCTAGAAAAGCTTGCGGTATGCTTGGTCTATTAACAGATGTTAATAATAAACCAGTAAGCATACATAGAACGTTTCTGAACCCTAGTCACTTTGGGAAACTAGAAGTTAGTACTCCAAAGATGCTAATGAAAGCTCCTATTGGGATTAAAGGTTGTTCGATTAAGTTAGATCAACCAAAGTCTTTTATGGGAGAGGTTGTCATTGGCTTAGCGGAAGGTTTGGAAACGTGTCTTGCTGTTAGAGAAGCTGTTAGCTTTCCAATGTGGTCAACTATTAGCGCAACGCTCATGAAAGGAGTTCAAATACCTAAACATGTAACTTGTGTGTTCATTTTTGCAGATAAAGACCGTAAAGGTGTTTATCCATCAAAAGGTGAAGCTGGCCAGATTGCTGCAAACGAATTAGCCGAAAGGTTAAGAAGTGAGGGAAAGAAAGTCTATATACTTTTACCTGATGGAGATATTCCTGATAGAAAAAATAGTATTGATTGGGATGATGTTTATGTTCAACATGGTCCTGAAGCCTTTCCTTGTCTTAACGCAGAACTCTTAGACACTGGATTTACTAAAGATTAGCTCTATTAATCTTGACCCGTATTTATTGAATGCTTTGGCATTCGATAATGCGGGTTTTTTTTGCCTTAAATTTGAGTTTTTAAACTCTGAATAAGACAAGTTTGTGTTAATTTTTATCACATTGACAGAAATAGAGTTTAATGGATACTCACTGGATACATATTTTACGAGAATTAGATAACAAATGCAGAATAATGGAAGCGCGATTACTCATTCGGCAATAGATACTATTGAACACATACTAGAAAGTATGTTCATAGAAAGTGAACTACCCAGCGACATCGAAGTATATAGTAAAAACCGTGTCTATTTGCGTGTGAGTGAATGAAAGCCTCGTTTTATAGGGCTTGGTAGTCACCACTATAATATACACACTATGTACAATGGTGTGTATATTTATTTTGTAATTGTCGTCCGACAAAATATTTATCAGTTTGGCCGTAGATCTAACTTGCCAGGCTAGCGCCGTCACCTTGAAGTTGACACCCGCGACGTAGACAGGTTAATGTCAGTTAAGAGCGATAAGCGGAAGTTGACATTTCATTAAATCTACTTCCACAGTGTGTTTTACTTAGCCATTTCTATAGGTGTAGCTATAACCATTAATTGCAGGTGCACCGCCTAAATGTGCATATAGCACTTTTGAGCCTTCAGGGATCAATCCTTTCTTTACCAAGTCAATCATACCTTGCATCGATTTACCTTCATAAACAGGATCTGTGATCATCGCTTCTGTCTGTGCTGCTAGTCGAATAGCTTCGTTGGTTTCATTACTTGGAACGCCGTAAGCTGGATAAGCATAATCAGGATTGATGTTTACATCTTCCTCTGTGATTTCTTGACCTAGCTCAATTAATTCAGCGGCATTTTTTGCAATCTCTGTAACCTGAGCTCTCGTTTTCTCCACAGTACCTGAAGCATCAATACCAATGACTTTATCTGCTCTACCATCTGCTTTAAAGCCCACAATCATACCTGCTTGAGTTGAGCCAGTTACAACACATACCACGATATAATCAAACTTAAATCCTAGCTCTTTTTCTTGTTCTCGAACTTCTTCAGCAAAGGCAATGTAGCCTAATGCGCCATATTTATGAACCGAACCGCCAGCAGGGATTCCATAAGGTTTTCCACCTTCGTCTTTAACTGCCTGTATTGCTTCTTCATAGCTGCTGCGTATCCCAATATCAAAGCCATCATCAACCATGCGACTATCGGCTCCCATTAATCTGGTCATTAAAATATTGCCAACACGATCATAAACAGCATCTTCATGAGGAACCCAGCTTTCTTGCACTAATCGACACTTCATACCTAATTTTGCTGCAGTTGCCGCTACCATTCTTGTATGATTAGATTGTACGCCACCAATAGATACAAGTGTGTCGGCACCTGAAGCAATCGCATCAGGTACAATATATTCTAATTTCCTTAGTTTATTCCCGCCCATAGCAAGACCTGAATTACAGTCTTCACGCTTGGCATATATTTCAACTTTACCGCCAAGTGCTTCTGTTAATCTAGGTAAGTGCTCTATAGGTGTTTTACCAAAAGTTAGCGGATACCTTTCAAAGTTTTTCAATAAATTATGCTTTTTCAATTTTTTCTCCATCACATAAAACGAGTAAACAATGAAGAAAATATTATCAAAACAAGAATGGAAGGTGCTTTCTATTATTTGACTTTATTTACCTATATAATTGGAATAGATAATAAATATGACATTAAATAGTCATTACTAAGAAAATTATGAAAGGATGTTTCATGTCTGAACTGGATAAAATAGACCTTAAGATCTTAAGAGAACTGCAAAATAATGGACGGCTTTCTAACGCCGAGCTAGCAGAGTTGGTTAATGTGAGTGCAGCGACTTGCCATAGGCGCACGCAAAGGTTGTTTGAGAAAAAGTTTATCGATTCAGTTCAAGCTAATATTAAGCCTAGTGCTGTGAACTTGGGGGCTGTGGTTATGGTAGGTGTTGTACTTGATCGTTCTACACCTGAAAGCTTTGAAAATTTCGAACGTGCCATCAAGAAGCTATCGATTGTATTATCTTGTTTCTTAGTGGCTGGAGAATATGACTATTTATTAAAAATAAGAGTTAAAGATATGACCGACTTTAATAAGCTCCACAGTGATAAATTATTAGCTTTACCTGAAGTTCGTCAGTTAAGAACTTACTTTGTGATGAAAGAAGTTGTCGATAACGCACCGTTACCTTTTTGATGTTAACTTCCGCTTTTGGCACAAAGCAGTCCAATAGAGGAATGCATTTTCATATCTAAAACTGTCTTGAAAGTGGCAAAAATGATCAAACTTAATTGCCTACTGAAAGTAGTCGCTCAACTACAGGCACATCTTGCTGCGCAAGAACGCTGAACAAGAGGTGGATAACGCTTCGCGTTAACACACAACTTATTTCCGCTTATACCCGTAGTCACTCCCCAAAGTAATAAATTTTATTTTTTTTACTTTTTTAAAAGCTTAGCGAGGTAACTATTGCGCTTGTGAGAGTTGCTACATGTTTCTGTAATGACCATTAAATCATCAGAGCTTCCCACTATATGGATTTCAGCCTCGGCTCTTGTGATTGCCGTATATAACCACGATCTATCAACGATCTTGCCTTTCTGTAGAGCGATTATGACACTAGGAAATTGCGAACCTTGAGCTTTGTGTAGGGTTATTGCATAACCCAACTCCATGCAATCGAGCACAGATTGCGTGACCTCAACCATATCACCAGTATCCAGCGTTACTTGACCATAGCCTTCACCCGAAGACTCAATACTGGTTAGTGTGCCTAGAGAGCCGTTTTGAATGCCTTTGTCGTAGTGGTTTTGCGTGAATAGAATCGCATCATTCAATCTGAGGTTTTGAAAGAATCTCTCACCGTGCATTTCAAACTCAAGCCTATCTCCATTAAGGTTGACAGCCTCTTGTGTTAGTTTATTAATTTCAGCAACAAGTGCTTTGGTTGGAGCCATAACACGACTGTTCTCAGGCGATTGCTGATACAGTTCACGACACACTTGGGCGATATTTGTTTTTTTCGTTTCGTGGAAGTGAATAGCTCCCGTACTTAACTTCTCTGGCACGATTCCACTGTTGATAAGCTTTGAGTATTCGGGAATTCCCGTTGAGCCTTCCTGACGTTTAACGATATCTAGCATGGTATTGGTGATAGCTTTTGACTGAACGATATCAGCAAGTACCTTACCGCAACCTATGGGCGGCAACTGGTCTGGGTCGCCAGTAAATATAATGCGAACCGATGGATGAATATGGTTGACCAAGCGATACATGGTTGGCAAGTCAATCATACTGGCTTCATCAATCACCAGAAGATGTTTTGGCTGCTCTGACGATGGCTCTATCGGCTCATCACGAAACTGCTTGGCGATGGTTGAGGTGATAAAACCAATTGACTCATGCAAGCGCATAGCGGCTCTACCACTCAACGCTACAGCATGTATTTCAAATCCCATTTGATGGTAGGCTCTAAGTGCGGTTCTAAGCACCGTCGTTTTACCAGTACCAGCCCCGCCCGTGATACAACTCACCGCGTTATCTAAACACGTTGTTACTGCTTCGATTTGTTTCTTGGTCAGCTCGTATGGCAATTCACCAACCGCAGAGCAATATGCAGAATTTGCATATTCGTCATAAAGGTTGTTTTGGCTAGCTAATGCTTTAAGCCGTTTAGCAACGACATTTTCCATCAATAACTGTGCGGTTGGATGGTAAGTGCCACTGTCAGGGTTTAGGATGTATTGTGCTTTTTCATGACCTGCCTTGAACGCTGCCGCAACTAGCTCTTTGTCCTTGAGTAGTTTGGTTAAATAGGGTCGCAAGGTGTCACCAACGGTGCAAAAATGACCCACTAACATCGATCCAAAATTGACCCACCGATGTATCATTTATTTATTTTTAGGTGATACGGTATGTTAACGAAGGAGCTATTTGTGGATATTAAAGTCCTGCATAAACAAGGCAAAAGCATTCGCGCCATTGCCAAGGAATTAAACGTATCGCGCAATACTGTGCGTAAATATTTAAGAGGATATGACGTGCCTCATTATACAAAACGACATTCACCACCGACTAAACTCAGTCCCTTCCATGAGTATATTCAAGGTCGAATAAATGCTGCAAAACCACACTGGATCCCAGCTGTTGTTTTGTTGTCAGAAATAAAATCTAGAGGTTATCAAGGTGGAATAACGCAACTCAGGGTGTATTTATCCGCTTTCAAGCAATTAACACCAGAGCCTATTGTTCGATTTGAAACCGGTCCGGGTCAACAAATGCAAATAGACTTCACCACGATTAAACGCGGAAAGCTTACCATTAAGGCGTTTGTGGCAACCCTTGGCTATTCACGAGCCTGCTACGTCTATTTTTATGACCATGAGCGAACAGAAGCATGGATGGACGGATTAAGGGAAGCATTTCACTATTTTGGCGGCGTTCCAAAACAAGTGTTATGCGACAACGCTAAAGCATTAGTTATTGAGCGCGATGTTTACGGTGAAGGAAAGCACCGTTGGAATCAATCGTTTCTTGATTTGGCTGAGGAATATGGTTTTCAACCCAAAGCATGTCGGCCGTATCGTGCTAAAACCAAGGGGAAAGTTGAACGATTTAACCATTACTTGAAGAATAGCTTTGTTGTACCATTGCATGCAACGCTCAAGCAAGCGGGCTTATCGTTAGATTGTGCAAATGCCAATAGCAAAATTGGCGGATGGCTAAACGATGTCGCCCACCAACGTATTCATGGTACGACCGCACAAAAGCCGCAATACCTCCTTGATGAAGAAGTGGCGTACTTACAACCGCTTCCACAAAAACTTCACAGCAGTTTGGATTTAAAGAGCAGCGCATTAGTGTCGTTTATTGCGCCCATTGATATTGAATGCTATCAACACCCGATATCTGTTTACAGTGAACTACTGGAGCAACTATGAGTATTCAACATGAACAAATCGCTTCAATATGTGAGCAACTCAATTTAAGAAATATAGAAAACAACTGGCCTAACATTGCGAGTCGATGCGTCAAAAATGAAAGTAGTTATGCTGACTTTTTGTATCAGATCCTCACTAGCGAGTTAGAGAATAAGTATGATCGGGCGCGAGAAATCATGCTAAAAATGTCCGGTTTTCCAAGCATCAAAACACTAGACCAATTTAACTTCAAGATTGCAACAGGGGCACCACGTAAAGCGATAACGGAGCTAAGCTCGCTTGCCTTTATTGAGCGGTGTGAGAATGTCATTTTACTAGGTCCAAGTGGTACAGGTAAAACACACTTAGCCATTGCGTTAGGTTATAAAGCCATTGAGCAACGCAAGAAAACACGTTTTATCAGTGCCGCAGATTTAATGCTTCAGCTAAGCAGTGCACAGCGGCAAGGAAAATTGAAAAGCTACATGCAACGCTCTATTCTTGCTCCTCGGTTGCTAATCATCGATGAGATAGGCTATTTACCATTTGGCCGTGATGAAGCAAATCTATTTTTTAATGTCATTGCCAAGCGTTATGAAAAAGGCAGTTTGATTCTAACGAGCAATTTACCCTTTGGACAGTGGCCGAGCGCCTTTTCAGATGATGCAACTTTAACAGCGGCCATGTTAGATCGCGTACTACATCACTCTCATGTGTTGCAATTAACTGGCGAAAGCTATCGATTAAGAGAAAAAAGAAAAGCGGGTATTATTGATACCTATCAAGACTAACTGGGTCAGTTTTCAATCGATGAATTACTGAAAAAGTGGGTCAATTTTAAACCGTTGTTGACAGCAAGGCCGCTTGGTTTGTATACGTATGGCCTTTATCAATTTCTTTTCTGATAGCCGTTTCTAGTGCTGCGCTTAGCCTCTTGTGGTCACAATCTGTGACCACAAGTTTGAAGTCGCAATTTGCGACCACAAGATCGACTTGTTCAAACGATATCCCGAAACCGATCAGCACATAGGGATTTTGCTTGATCGCTTCAATCGACTCTTCACCGTGATGTTTCAGTAAGCGCTGCTGCACACCTGCTGGTATCTTATGTTCGGTCATCCAGTTGCAGTAGGCCAGATTTTTATATTTAGCATAGCCTTCAAACAACGCATTGATAGAATCTTCACTCAGGACGCTTCTAAGCTTTTCTCTCGATTCAGGAGTATCTTTTCTAACTATCGAGTGGAGATCTTTACCTAATAGCTCCCATAGCGCTCTAGCTTTACTTTCTCCAATACCTTTAAAGTCAGCTTCTCTTGCGATAAAGCGAATCAGTTGCTCGCCCGTTTCTGGAAGACTACATTCGATATGCTCCGGTGATTCATAGGTGTGCTGCTGCATCACGAAGTCACCCGTTTCCATTTCTTCTATTATGCGTGAGCCTTTAACCGACCAGTGTTGACCGAGTGCGGGTTGAACGGGGATTGAATCAGGGTGCGCTTTGATGGTGACGTAATACTTGCCGCTATTGGTTTTATAGGAGATTTAAATCATGACTTAAAAGCTCTCTAACAACAATGAAATTTATCGGGAATTTAGCTTTTAAGTCATCTGGAACGATAGAAATAAACAATTCAATGCACTTTTTCCATTTAAGTTCGTCGACAGAATCAATACTAGGCATACTATTGCCCTTCTTATTTTCTAAGGTATATCTTGTTCTTAAAGCTTTTACTAGACTATTCTCTTTTTGCCTTGTAGTTGATTCACAAATTTTCTTTAAGTCATCTAAAGTCATATTTTTCACTTACCAAAAGTTATTTAAGAATTCATTTCAAGCAAATTCAAGTTATTAGTAAACTCATCCTCGAATGCACCGTCAACGATAGATACAAGTGTTTTCCAATGTCGTCTAATTAACGTTTTCTTTCTTAATTCGTCTACGAACGCTGAATGCCAAAATGAGTGTGGATTGGTTTTGCAACTTGTTTCAATCTCCATAACCTCCTCTGGAGACATAGTTGTGGTTACAACTGCACCATCAACCAATTCAGTCGTACAGTATCCACCAGCCATTGCTCCTCTCATGTTGGTAGATAGACTTTGAGTGCTATGTGTAACTCGGTTGTTAATGCCGTTGAACTGAAATGTATCGTTTGAATATATGATATCTGCAGTTGTAATTTGTATATAGGGATTTAAGCTACCAAGCTTTAGGTATCCCTTATAGCCAATATAGAATAAAGCTCGAAAACCGTTAGTTGGGTCAAACTGGGGAATAACGAATGCAAGCTGCTTATCAGGACAAATAGTTAATCCAAATTTGGCTATATTCAAGAAAGCTGATGCAATCATACCAGGAAAGCAGACTTCATTTGCGCTTGTGCTATCAATTAGATTCATTAAATATTGACGCTCTTCGTCATAATCAATTAGACCTTGATACTTCTCTGCGTTAGTTCTGAATTCTTTTTCAACATTAGATAGTTCTTTGTTTAATTGTGTATAAAAATTTAAACTACTCATTATTGACTCCTATTAATCTATTACTATTATCTGGTCATTAACTGTATAGCCGTACCAATTGCTTGTGTCGATACAGCCTTTAAGTGTTCTTAAGCCCATTTCGGTATCTCGCCACCCCTGCTCTTGCCTTTTTTTAGATAATTCAAATATCTCGCAAATTTCTGCTTCTTCATATTCGATAGCTACAAATGCAAACACTTCTACAGGTACATCAAGTAAGTTGGCGACATATTTATAAAATTCTGCTTGTACGTCATAATTAAGGTCTTTGCACTGCTTAGAAAACTTATAGGGTTCAGCACTTCTCGCCGTTTTTATATCAATAGCGATCGCATCTCTTCTGAGATAGTCAATTTTGATTTTTAACAGTAAGCCTGTTATTGGGTCCTTTGCGATCATCGTTATTTCTGGAAAACCATCTTTAGTTAATAAAGGCGCCCTAGTATGCTTTAAGAACGCAGATTCGACCTGTTTTGCTTTATTCCACTGCTCTACCTCTACTGGCAGCTTTAGACATTGCTTTTTCACCAATTGTGTTTCGTAAGCCTTATGTATGTTTATTGCTTTTTTGTTTCTAACCAGTTCTTGAGCTATCTGAAAAGCTTTCTTACCAGTGTTCTTCATATATGAACTAGCGACAATTAAATCAAATATTTCAATTGTCATATCGTGCTGAGCCAACCTTTCTATCAATTCGGGTTTATTACCGGTCTTCGCTAATCCCACTTCATCACATTTATTTGCCAGTTCTTTACTTGTTACTAGTGCTTTAGGATGTTCTGATTGATTAGGCAATCGGAAGTACTTTTTCTCGAACTCATTAGGTTCTAAAATTAATTCATGCCCTAAAGTCCCAATTTCCATTGCCCTACTTCGAGTAAAGAGTGATTCAGAGGATTCTTTTTCATCTAGTATTTTCTTCGCATGAGCAGGAGTTTTAGAAACTAACTTTTTAATAATTGATGAATTAATTGCATCAAGTGAGTGATAAGTTTCATTATCTAAACCAGTGTAAATACCGCAGATCAAACCACCGTTATCATCTATAAAATTCGGTATGTCGTCGCTATACGCAGGCATTACATTATCTAACCAAGTCGTTTCTTCATGCGTTGCATTAAACGTCATGTTTCATTTCCATTTTGATATTTACATTCATTAAAGCATCATCTTTTAATCGCGCAACTTGTGACTTATTAACCATTACAGAAGAAAAGTTCACAGTGTGAATTTTTTAGCTAGATTAAACTGTTAGTTAAGTAGATGGGGGAGGGGGCAATGTTCACAGTGTGAACATTATTAGCGCCTCAATTATTAGCGGCTCTAATGGATGGAGAAAAGTTCACACTGTGAACTTTCATTATACTACTCAGAAATGCCATATATTTTGAGGATGAAATGTTTTGGAACAATAAAGTTTGTACAGAACAGTTAATGTTTGTACACAAGAGGATTTTGGAATAATAAAGATTGTACATAGTAAAGAAGGCTTGCAAGGTCACGATATATATCAAGGACTTAACGAGTCGTAAAACTGTACATGTAAATAAACTAGACGCACCAACCTTAAGTCAGCAAGCAAAGGTTATGGGAATTAGTGTACAAACTTTATTATACCGTCCGTTGTAAGTTACTGATTTTTGGTAGCCCTTGTGTACAAACTTTTTTATACATAAACACTTACTTTACGTGATCAAGTGAAGCGCAAACACCTTGAGTTTCAAATTCAAAATAATTAATAGGCATAGGTTTAGTTATTGTTACTTCGAATGACTCACTGCCTACTTCTTTTAGAGAATTGTTACTTATAGAGCTTTCAAGAGAAACGTTCGATTTATCAGCAAGCATTGATTGAACACCAATTTTAGCGTTTTTCTTGGCTGTGGCCATTGAGGTATTCGGTAGCAATTCAACGCAGTAAATTAAATTACCTTTATATTTAAGCAGCGAAAGTTCTTCAAAAGTCATTGAATTTAAATTAGTCTCAGCAGTGATTGCTCCTGCAGAAGTTAATAATATTAATGTTAGCCTGAGTGTTTTTATCATTTCCTTTCTAGGTATCCACAGAATTGAGCTCCAATTCGTAAAAATTTAATATCTTCTAAGACTTCTTTTTTCTTAACACCTTGTTTTAATCGGATGTAATAAATTCCCTTTGAAATACTTTTTTTAGATTCTTCTGATTGGGCGCTATCAGTACAAAAATATGCTTGCTTATCAGCCAATCTAAGAGATGGGTCATCGAAACCCGCCATTTCGATATTTTTTTCTTGTGCAAATGATTCGTGACTAAAAGTAGCTAAAATCAACCATACACCCACATTACATATTTTCATTTTTCTACCTTACCTTACACAGAGTAATAAACAGCCATTTGCATTCGCCATTAGAACCTCGGTTAAATCCTAGTGTTACAAGTAACAACACCAAAGGAATACCAAATACGTTAGGTACAACCATGTTATACATTGCCCATGAATTATATGCTGTGATTAAGGATAAAATAGTAAACACTAATGATATGATCCCAAATGCACGTATAGCATGGCCTTTTTCAAAAATGTAATAGTTCTTCATATAGTGTTTTAATTAATTTAAGATGCTAATCATTTTAAAGTCTTAGCAGATTTATTTGCTTAAAAAAAACCTAAATTTGTAAATAAAATATGTTTCATTTGATTAGTCTAGTCCTCAAATCGTGATGTGCCAGTACGTTTAGCATTAGCTTGCCTAGTATAATGTAAGGGCATAGTAGGGTTCTTCCAACCTCCAGATAAAGCTATCTCTGTCAAACTCACACCGTTTTCAGCTAGGCTTACCGCGCTACCAATTCTTAAGCTATGAGTATTAAACGCCAAACCAAGTAAACCTAACTCTCTGGCCATATTTTTTATAATTTTAGTAAAGCCAATATATTTAAGTGGATCTCCCACTTTTCCACC
This sequence comes from Psychrobium sp. nBUS_13, assembly GCF_051201665.1. Taxonomy (GTDB): domain Bacteria; phylum Pseudomonadota; class Gammaproteobacteria; order Enterobacterales; family Psychrobiaceae; genus Psychrobium. The sequence goes on from NZ_CP179211.1 coordinate 66,986, forward strand.
TTTGTAGATACGGCGAATAAATAAACCCTCACTTATTCCTGTTTTATCCAAGTACAAACGAATGAGTGAAAGTGTTTTTGGTGAGAGGTTAGCGTATCTACCTTCTCCGTCTTGATCATTTTTGGCCCTGGCAATAAAAGCAGTTCCAATTTCAAAATCTATATCTTCGACCTGCAGCGCTAATAGTTCACTAGCTCGACATAACGTATACGTACCTAAGAACATGAGCATTGTATTTCTTATCTCAATGATAGATGATTCAGAGGTTACGGGCGGGAGCCGTTTAATATTAGAATGTCTAAGTGGTGCAAGTTGTTTAGAAGAGGGCAGTCGTATCAGTGAATTTCTAATATAATCCGTAATATTCTTACTATCTTTCAATGGGTTCTTAATTTCAAGAAGACTGAACATTCCACTAATAGTAGATAATCTACGTTTTATTGTTGACTTACTGAAACCGTCACTAATCATTATATCGATGTAATCAAAGATAACTTCTTTAGCCGTTTTAAAGTCGCTACTAAATTCAATATACCCGTTAGAGCTACAAAAGCATTTATAATGTTTATAGTCTGATCGCTTTGCTTTTAAAGTATTTGGGTTTTCAGTTGGGAGAATTCTTTCTCTGTACTCATCAATGTTATCTTGCGCTTTATCTCGAACAAGATTATCAATTTTGTTCGATTGGACACTAAGAATATCATTCAGGTTATTTTTCACTTTAGCTCCTTATCTAAACTTAATTAATATGGCCATTTGTATAATATTTATTTTAGTATAGATAATTACAGTTATCTATACTAAAGTTAGTATAAACAGCACCCCGATTTACATTAAAAACTCAAGGGTTTGATTAAGGATTAGTTTATTTATAAAAGTGTGACAACTAACGTTTTTATGTTCCACTTTTGAAGTCTGATACAACGTTAAAAATTTCGTCATGTTCAAGGCGTTCTTTAATTTTATCTGGCGAATCACTTCTAGTACCTTTCTTAGAAATCCAGCCATTTATAAATGTGTGTTCAACAATTTTCTGTAGTAATTTTTGATCGCCGTAACTCATTCTAGATTGTAAAAGAGTCAATTGCCTTAAAATTGAAGAAGTAGGGCGATCGCCAAATTCAATAAATTCACATTCATTATTCGCATCAAAAAGAGCTTGTAACGTATCCTCCTCGCGTCTAACTGGAGGTGATGTTAACCACAAAATAGTGTCAGTGAAAGAGCTATCATATTCATTCAAACCCAAGTTTCTCTGAACTCTTTGTAGTTGTTCAAGTGCTGGCTTTTCAATATTTATGGTTGCTAAGCTCTTGTTTTTCTTGTACTTAAATGCTCTGAATGCACCATTCAAGCTTTTGTAACTTTCTGGTTTCATTGATGACTTAAGTTCTAAACTAGCTTCTTTATATGTTAGCTTTGTCAGATAATCAAAACGTAAGTCTTTATCTAAGAGGTGAGCAGGCGCCTTGTTATCAACAAAATTTGAAGGGTTCATTCTCTTATCAAATGCAGGGATAGTTATATAATCCTGCCAGTGTTGCTCATTATCTTGTGTCATTTCGTTAGTTGTCACGTTTGTTTAATTTGAATTATTGTATAGCATAGCTTAAATATATCAAGAACATCCGTGTGACAACTAACGCTTTGTTGCTTTGTAGGTAAATAAAGATTGCCCAAGCACTTAACTTGGGCAAACTTTATTTTACCTGCACAATTACCGGTTACTTAATGCATCCAACAATAATGAGAAGTCTGAAATACTCATTGGCCCGGGTTTTATGTAATATCCATTGGATATTTCTTCGGCTAGATGTAAGATATGGTTCTGGCTCATAGTTATTCCTTAATTATGTTTGTCGGAGGGCTTTCATCTAAGTTTGCAGACCGATGTGAAAGCCCTAATTTTTTAGTTATTAGCTCCTAAGATCTCCTTGATTGCATTTTCTACTTCATCAAGTTTATCAGTGCTTAAATTACAAAACTGGTAACTAGTTTCGTTGTCTTTTGTGATTATTTTATAGTTGCCACCTCCCTTTGCTGAATATGAAAAAGTACTTGCTTCAACTGTTGTCTTTTGACTATTTAACTCTTTCAATAGAAGTTCTAATACCTGTGAATTAAGCTTATACGGGTTTCTACTTCCTGCAAGCTGACATAAATCTTCAAAAGTATGCTTCTGTACAATAGTGGATGCTTTTACTAGTTCTTTCGATGGCCGTTCTTTTGCTAAAGAGCGTAGCGTAGTGATCGTTGGTCGGCCTAGTTGTGTTAGATGTGGGAACAAATCGATTAAAAACTCTGGAATTTTACTAGCGCTGATGGCCATTGATACCATAGATGGAGTAATACCTTCGGCTTCAGCAATGGCTCTAGCGTTTTTGTACACTTTAGTTTCTATTTGATGTGTGTATTTTCTACCTTGTTCAATCAAGGAAAGAGGCTTGGATAAATTAGTAATATCTGCAAGATACTTAGCATCTTCATCTTCAACTATTAACTTAGTTACATAGATTTTGAACGGAATACCTACTGATAAACAAGAAAACCTTCTTCTGCTGCCACTTAATACTGCAATTTTACCATTTTCGTTTAAGTACCCAATACCAGGTACTATTTGGCCACGTTTAACCATCGTTGCAGATAGATCTTCAACGCTTTCTTGAGTTACAAATTTAGGGTCACGGCCATTCTGATCTGGTACAAATGTTTTGTCTTCAATCTCGCTGCTTTGGACAGTAATCAACTCAAAAACTGCTAGTTGATCATCACTTATTTTAAGTTCTATTGTTGAGTTGCCTGACGTTAAAAGTGACGCGTTTTCTTTGGCATCTTTCAACGCTGAAGCGTTCATACCTGCAACTTTTACATTATCACCAAGAACTGCACCCTTTACGCGCCGGCGACTTGTTTTTTTATCTTGAGTAGTCATATATTTTATATACCCCATAGCTCACAACATTCGAGCTCTATTTCATTAATTATCAGCCGATATTCATTTTGAGCTAATTTTAAAGAGGCTTTACTTGCCGGATATTCACTTGCGCTATAATCGTAAACTGTACAATAGTCTTCTGCACAATTTGTTACAGCATCAGATTCAATGAATTCATGTGTGTATATATGTTGAAAATCTCTCGATTTGTTACATGCCATTCTGATATTTTGAGCTATTCGGACCTGAGATACACTTGAACGTCGAATACCTGACAGCATCACTTTTACATTGTCGTATCCTTTATGTCCCATTCCCATTAGTAAACTATACATATCAGCTAAGAATTTAACGTACTTTTCAGATGAGTCTTGGTCGTTCTCTGAGGGGCGTATAGGCACTATTAATGATGTTGCTACATAATGACCTGCTAACGTCATTGCTGAAAAATACGGTGACGTATCAATAAATAGGATGTCAAAATCATCTTTTACTGAGTCGATAATTTTCTCCATGGCAGTATACGCATTATATGATTCACCAGCCTCTTCAGCTTCATTTTCACGCATTTTTACATAGAACTCATGCTGTCTATCTTCGGGTCTTGAACACATAACCCTAAAGTTCGGAATGTTAGTCTCATAGAAAGCTTCTTTACATAAATCTGAAAATGTTTCGCCTTCAGATAATTCAAAGTTTTCCATCAGTAAATCACCGATTGATAGGTCATCATCTGAAAAATTAGGCTTCAACATGGCTGTAGACGTACCTTGAGGATCTAAATCTAGCACGCCGACTCTATAACCTTTTGGTATCTCGATGGCCAAACCTGAAGCTAAAGTTACAGTAATAGTTGTTTTACCGGCTCCGCCCTTTAAATTACTGACGCAGTAAATTGGTAATTTAGATTGATTTTGAAAAAGTTCTTCTTGCGAACATGCTTTTCTAAGCTTTAAAACATCATCTATGTCGATTTGCCAAGATTTATCAAATCTGGTGAAGTCGATATCTAACTCTTTGCAAAGAGCAGTGATTTTGCGTGCATGAGCACCAGTTGCCGCAACTGCTTCTGTTTGATTGTAAGTGCGTTTAAGTTTTCCGTTAACGTTCTCAGTAGAAAGGACACTTTGCTTATTATCGAGATTCAGTGCAGCTAGATAGCTAGAAAGGTTAGTAATACTTTCAAGTGTTGCTACGGGTGTCATGGATATTCCTTTAATTAAAGTTATCTTATCCATCAATGGTAACAAATAGTTTCAATGAAAAAAAGAAGATTAGAGGATTTATATTGAAATGGGTATTTGTAATGAGGTTTATTGGCTTCTCTTTAAGAGAAGCCAATAAATAATCAGTTATTCGCTTAGCTCTTCAAAAACTGCCTTTGTTTTATGTTCTATAGAAAACAATAGATTTAAAACAAGCATAATTAATAATAGAGGCAGGCCGATAGAGATAATTGTCGCCAAGGATAATTGATCTACCGCAGCAAAAATTAAAGCTCCGATGACGAGGAATAGCACAACTCGAATCATTAATTTTGTTATCTTTAGCTGCTGATTTACATCTCGTTTAGAGTGCTTGAGTGAAAACTTATAGATATTAAGTAAATAGTTATTTTTCATATCTTTATCCTTTATTTGATGAAGTTGGTTTACTTGTTAAGTCAGCTGGTGTGATACCAGCTGCTTTAAGTTGATTCAAAAAATCAGCGACTTTTTCTCTTTTTTCTGCATCCTTGCGAGCGCTCTCAGCTCTTTGCTGCTCTCTGGACGTTAAGATTGACTGAAGATTAGCTATCACAGCGCTAATTTGCTTATCAGATAAAGTGGCTACAACTTTTTTTAGTTTAGTCTTGCTCTTAAGCAAGCTTAGATATTCAGTCAAAATTTCTCCTAATTATTTGGCTTGTTTAACTTTTTGTTTATTAATTTGCGAATACATTTTTTCAAATGCAGCATCCATGGCCGAGTTGCTTTCAATCGACTGAGCCTCTGAAAGTAGTTTGTTGTATTGGCTATACGGCATTTTAAGTAATGAATAAGCATGAACCTTTGTACCTACGACAAATACTTCTCTTTTTACTCGTTCAACACCGGATAATGGGACGCTATCGACAACTGCATCAATTAATGAGGTTGATTGGCTAGATAGGTCAGCATCAGTATTTAATTGCTCGTAGGTTCTATCTTGGCCAGTGAATACTTGTTTAATTTGTGTTGCTAAATCGAACTTTGCACGTTGTTCTGATAGCTTAAGCGAGTAATGAACCTTGTTCGCTTCACCAAAACCAACGCCATAAACACCTGTTGCATCAGGTTTCGGAACTTCTAAATACCAATCAGGCACCTGCGCAAGAGAATCTTTTAGTTGCTCCAAACGTTGCTCAATAGCTTCATTTGCTATATCCGCTTGTTTGTCAGCTATTGAAGAACAACCAGAAGCAATAAGTATCGTTGATATTAAAGTTATTTTTTTCATGTTAAACCTTTAAAAGTAGTGAGTGTTTAATGAGATTAGCAAATAATAATAATGGCGCAACTTGGTAATTATCAATATAAAAGTATACCATCATGCAAAATTGAGAATAATACAACACTACCCACACTCAACATTCAAACACGAAAAAATTGCCCCTCGATTCAAAAAAGAATGCGAAATGCAAAAAAAAAGAAATTTAAGTAGATAAAATGACAATAAAGTTTGCGCCATCCAATATAATTACAGCATGATGGTATACTTAGGAGTTAACATGACAAATATTGTAAACATGGTTCAGTCATTATTTTATGAACTTAAACGTGAAACAAATGACCTCAAGCAGTACTTAAGGACTAACAAACCACAACAAATAATATGTTTTGAATTACCGGCCATTTCAGCTGAAACCAAAGAATTGCCGAGTTTTGAAGAACGCACTATTACTGTCAAGCAAATTACTGATCATGAGCAAGCTCTTGCTTTGGCTAATCGGTATTTATCAAATTATTTTATAGAAGATAATGCATCTAAAAAATTTGCTTCAAGATGTCCGGGCATCATTCAGATGAAATCTGAGCATAAAGATTATGTCGTTTTACGTATTACTCGTATTAATAGAATTAAAGAAGAAATTAAAGCAGCTATAACAGCAAAAGATGAAGAAGGGATCGATTTATTTACCAGGAGTGAACGTTTCAATATTTTACGTGAAGCTATACCAGGTGTCGTCACTTTAAAGTTATATCGAAAAATACAGTGTATCGCCCAATCATTAGCATCTATTTCTTTTACGTGGGCGAATAAACAATCAATTACCAAAATTGATCTTGAATCTTTAAAAAAGCTACTAGAGTTAAATAAAAAGAACATTCCAAGTGAATCTCAACAGAATGAATGGGATGACTTCATTAATCTTGAAATAAAAGCTGTTACTGATTCAAAAGCTAAAATGTTTAAATTTAGAAGACCTGTTCCTGCAGCTCCAATGGTTAATTTAAGGTTTACTGATAAAACCAAAGCGATGAGACATGCACATTTACCAATATTTATATTTGGTAATGAAGTGATTAAGGTTTCGCCTTTAAAAAGTTACTGGCCAGATACAGGGCATTACAGACAACGCATAGAAATCGAGAAATACCTAATAAACAGACTTAAAATAATCCCTACTGACTAAAAAACAGACGGAGTTTAAAAAAATTGAAAATTCGAGAAAAAATTGGAATATGTTCAATATAAATACTGATAGAATTTTCGTATAACTAAAGTAAATATTAAAAGTTAAGTTAACTTCTAATATTTACATGGTTAATTTTAAGTCACACTTTTAAGATTAAAGTTAACTTCTAGTCAAATACTTTTTATATGTACGTGCAACATCAATTATTACTTAAAATAAACTTAACTTTTAGTATTTTCTAATTTTATATAAATTAAATTACTTAAAGTTAACTTAACTTTTAATAATCCCTCTACCAATTTACTCTTTTAGAACCAAGATTAAACTTAACTTCTAATATTTCCTTCTCTTTAAACCTAACTTCTAATATCCTTTACTTGCAATTAAAGCTAACTTCTAATATTTTAGATCAAATGATACTTAACTTTTGATCTAAACTTACGGAACACAAATGGCAGATTCTGATCCTAACGAGCTTTCAGTATATGACTTCATTTTTAATGATTTCTTAACTCAACAAAAAGGCGAGCAGCTAGTATCCAGCTCTATGTTTAATAAGATTTTTATTATGGGTAATCGTGTTCCAAAAGAGCTCATCGATCAGATAGCAGATAACCCACAAAAAATAGAAGATATGTTGACTGCTAACATCCCATTATTTCAGACATCCATATCTAAACGTTATTGGGTGACTCAAAACAGAGGTTTTGACAAAGTAAACGTTGATATCTACGGTGCAATTTGCCTAGCTGATGATAGACATTTACTTGACTGTTTAATTGCTCATGGAAATATTATTAATGGTGCAGATAAGTACACTCTAAGACAAGTTGCTGAAGGTTGTGGTTTGCAAGACGTTGCATGGGAATTTACCGATCTTAATTATATTGATAAACCAATGCTTAACAGAGGTATATACTTTCATATTTCTGTTAAGGATTTATTTAAAGCGCTAGGACTTAAAGCAGCTAAAAAAAACCGTGAAACGATTCTTAAACGGCTAAGAAGATTGTCTATTATGAAGTTAGTTCTTAGTCCTGTTAGTGGAGAAACAGTATTAACTCAGGGAAAAACTGGTTTTTCATTTGTAGATGAGAAGTTTTTCTCACTACTGGATAAGTCGAAAATTAGAAATGGTATATTTTCTTCAGATACATATACCGATCTTATTGTTAATGTGTCTGGATATTATGTACAAAGCTTAAAAAAAGATGGCGCTATTAGTCGTAAAAGATTAAAAAATCATTATGTAAATTTAGTTGGTAAGAATTGTATTGAAGATTTTTATAAGTCGCTTGAAGAACATAAAAGAGAGTTTTTGCATGGACGTGAGCTCAGTTTTTTCATTAATCTGTACATTGATAATAAAATGTCATTGTTTGGAATCAATAGAAATCACAAATATAAACAAATCATGCAGCAAATAGCTGAGAGTGAGCAGAAATTGATTAATCATTTTAATATGACATTAGAGCCTATCATCGATCATAAAAATAAAATAAAAGATTACAAGCTAATTTATTTAGGAAGAATGAGTAACCAATAATGGGAAAGTTATTACAATTAGATCCAGTAACATTAAGTAATAGTGCTAACGAGCGTTCTTCTCTTTCTATCGTGAGGGGGCTTTCGAGAGGTGAAGTAGGATTTATTCTAGCTGCACCAGATACAGGTAAAGGCTACTTATGCTTATCAATGTGTTATGAGTTGGCTTCTGAATTAAGTTTAGTTGGTTTAAAAACAACTAAACAGCCAATAAAGACACTCTATTGGCCAAAAGAAGATGGTTTCGCTGCAGTTGCACAACGTATCAGTGATCATTTTTTAAATTTTTCTACTAAAAATACAAATGAAATATTAAAAAATTTTAAAATTTGGCAGAGCGAACAATATATAAGTGAGGATAAAACCGACACTATCGCGTACAAAGAATTAAATGATTTAATTGCTACTGCAAAAGATTTCGATATTTTATTTATAGATACGTTACGTGAGTGTGTTGGTCCTAAGGATGAAGTTAAAGATGATAAGCTTATTAAGTTAATTTTACAGAAAATAGCGAAAGAAGCAGATATAGCTATTATTGCTTGTCATCATATCACCAAGGATGCAGCAAAAGGAAAAGAGCCTATATCAAGTGTTAGTGGTAGTGGTCTAAGTGAAACACTTGCTAATAGTCGTATGCTAATTCATATAGAAAAAGTAATAAAGAATAATAAAGAATCTACTTTGATAAGTCATATAAAGCATAATTATATAGCTAAGGAAGATGTTCTTCGCTCTAAAATATGTACCTGGTCTGATAATAACCTTTTAACTTTAAAGTCATCTTCATTAGTGAATAGTAAAAAAGCCATTGAAAGACAAGTTATTGAAGAAGTAGAACCAAGTGAAATTAATATGGATTCAGTTACATTAAGCCACTCTTCAATGTTAATAATGGAAGAGCAAGCTGAACTTACTAATCCTTTATCAGATGTTGATCTTATGGAACATAAAAAGTTTATAGATTCTCAAAATTGATCATAAGTTAGGTATAATCTTCAATATTAGATCTAAAGTTAAGTTTGAAATTAAATTTTAGATCTAAAGTAAGGTTTAAAAGATCTTAATTTAACTATAAAAGATCCAATTTAACCTAACTTCTAATATTTAGATCATTATTTAGCTTTAATTTGTACCATAGAACTATAGAACTATAGAACTATAGATCCTTATGTTATCTAAGGCTGTAAGTTCCAAGAAAATAACTATCGCGCTATCGCTTGCTAGGCACGAAATAGTGAAAAAACAAGTTTCTTCACTATTTCGCACCATCATTTATTCAAATGAGTTTTTTATTTATGTTTAGAAATACACAGTTTTTAATAAGTCTTCTTGCTTTGTTATTCTCGGTGAATATTTTAGCTGATGAGGTTTCATTTAAGGTAATTGATAAAGAAGGGGGAATTCCTTCTTATAAGGATGCTATAACAGGTTTAAAGTTAAATGCCTTATCAAGTATTAAAAGTAACGTTAAAGTTACTAATATGTTGTCTGGAGACTCTGTTGTTGAGGAGTTTAATGAATATAAAGACGGATATATTCAATTATTTAATATTAGAAAAGTTGAAAGAGAGGGTGGGGTTTGGTTAGTTGCTGAATATAAGCATTCTACTAGTAATTATAAGCTTCTAAATATTAGTAAAGAAATTGATGGTGAAGTAGAGCAGTTATATATTCAAGCTTCTAATATTGATCGATTACTTAATTTAAAAAACGAAACGATAGATGATATTACATTACTTGATGAAAAAGGTATTGATACGTCTTTTTTAAAGCAAGAAGTTCAAAAAATTAACTTCCTTTTAACCAGATATTTCAATTGAATAGTAACGGGATAGTTATATTAGGTTATCCCGTTAGTATGTCTAAAAAGAGGGCGTTCAACATTCTGTGTCAGGCTTAATTTTCTAAATATCAATGACGCTATCTAAACGTCCCTCAAAATATATCGCCAACTGAGAAACACACAAGCTCCAGTTATGGATTGGCATCGTCCATTTTTCAGAAGCATTCAATATGCCAGCATACAACAGCTTCAACAAGCTTGTCAGTGACTGCGCTAATCGTTCCTGTGGCCACGTTAATACCGTACATCTCCTCTACATGTGCATTGATATCACGATAACTCATTCCCAAGCTAAACATCGAGAGTATTTTGCGATCGATTTCATCTGATAGTGAGGTTTGATTTTTCGTAAGCGTCTGGCGAAATGCGCATAACATTGCGAATTCCAAATGACTAACATTGCTTTTATTTAAAATAGAGGCGTCAAATGAGAAAGCATAGAAAAAAGCACGAATGGGCAGCAGTCTTTGAAGAGCAACAACGCAGTGGCTTAAGCATCATTGAGTTTTGTAAGCTGCATGCCATATCAACAACCAACTTTTATAAGGTGCGAGCGAACATTCGAGGTAAAACATCCGGTAAGCCAGCCTTTATCAAAGCAACGATTACTAAAGATAATGACAATCCTAACGTCACATCAACAAGCCAAGTGTTCAGGCTCACAACAAAACACGCACAAATCATATTGCCAAACCACTGCTCAAGCCAGTTTATCGTTGATATTCTCAAAGGACTGCAAGCATGAAGATGTTTGTCGAACCAGACCAAATCTATTTACATCGCGATTTTGTTGATTTTAGAAAGTCTATTAACGGGCTAACTGAACTTGTTGAAAACTCACTTGAGCGCGATGCTTATACCGGTGAACTATTTATTTTTTGCAATAAATCCAAGGATAAAATCAAGCTGCTTTACTGGGATAAAACGGGGTTTGCCCTGTGGTATAAACGACTAGATAAGCACAAGTTTAAATGGCCCAGTAAAATCAACGAGCAATCACTAGCGCTAGATGTGCAACAGCTTGACTGGTTACTCTCTGGTTTTGATGTGCTTGGCCATGAGACACTTAACTACCAGTCATTATTATGATCTTATTCTCGTCAAGGAACATTGACGAAACTCTCTAGATTACCTCGCATTAATTTCCCCTCAATAGCGCATAGTCGTTGGCTTTTTGTTAAGCTTCTGAGTATGAAAATAGACATTAACTCACTCCCTGATGACCCCGCACAACTTAAGCAAATGCTGCTTGAGTTGCAACGGAGTGTGAGTGAAAAAGATAAAATCATCAGCGAGCAACTATCACAAATAAACCAGTTTATTGAAGATTACGAACTGGCAAAACGTAAGGCTTATGGTAAACGTTCTGAAAAGCTCGCCGGCAACGATGAAGTCTTTAACGAGGCCGAAGAAACGCTCGATGATGAAGATAAAGCGCTTATTGCTCAGAGTGATAATCAACAAGCTGCTCGCGATAAGCAATCACCCAAGCGCAAACCGTTGCCCAAGGATCTTGACAGAGAGATCGTCGTCATTGACGTACCAGATGCTGAAAAAATCTGTGACTGTTGCCAAGGTGAACTTCACCAAATAGGTGAAGCGAGCAGTGAAAAGCTAGAGTTTATCCCCGCTCAAATCAAAGTGATTGAAACAAGGCGGCCTAAATATAGCTGCCGTCACTGCGAGAAAGAAGAAACAAGCAACACTATCAAGGTCGCTCCAGTTCCAGCGTCCCCCATCCCTAAAGGTATTGCCACCGCAAGCTTATTAAGTCAGATAATCAGTGGGAAGTATCAATATGGATTACCGCTCTATCGACAAGAATCTATGTTTAGGGAGCTGGGGATAGAGTTAAGCCGTAAAAGCATGTCGCAATGGGTGATACGTTGTAGCGAGCTTCTTGAGCCAATCACTCAAGCATTAAGGCAGCACTTACTGAAGCAGCGTGTGATTAATGCCGACGAAACGACGTTAAATGTTACCAACGAGGAAAAATCGACTTGTTACATGTGGGTCTATTGCGCGGGCAAAGATAAACTGAGCAACAGCGTTTTGCCAAACATAGTGCTCTATGATTATCAAAATAATCGGCGTGGTGAATGTGTGGTTAATTACCTTGATGGCTATACAGGATACCTCCAAGTAGATGGCTATCAGGCGTACGGTCAAACGAAAGCTACCTTGGCAGGATGTATGGCGCACGCTCGGCGAAAATTTACAGATGCTAAAGCGGTCCAGCCCAAAAATAAGACGGGCAAGTCTGATGTGGTGCTGACATTAATCCAAACGCTTTATGGCATAGAGTCTGGCTTAGTAGGAAAATCATTTGAGGAGATAAAAGCCAGACGGCAGGAAAAATCCAAACCTATCCTAGATAAAATTCAGGCATGGGCACTAGCGCACCGAGACAAGGTGCCGGAGAAAACGAAGTTGGGGATAGCCATAAAATACTGGCTCAACCAATGGCCAAAACTCATCACTTATCTCGATGATGGGCAAATAAGCATCGACAACAATCGTGCAGAGCGAGCTGTAAAGCCGTTTGTCATTGGTCGCAAGAACTGGTTGTTCTCAAACACGGCGCGGGGTGCAAAAGCCAGCGCGATATTGTATAGCCTCATTGAAACGGCGAAGGCCAACGGCAAGTTCGCCGATAGCTACCTGCAATACTGCCTAAACGAGTTGGCAAAGAATCCAGAAGACGTTGAATATCTGCTACCTTGGAATGTTAAGCTTGTCTAGGTGCCTTGCCTAGACGCTTACGATTTTTCTTCACTAATTGAGGTTCAAATGTTCCATTGCGGTCTCGCGGAGTGTCGAGTTCAAAATTACCAGACGGGTGTTTGATGTTTTTACTTGTTCTGCCATTCTTTCTATTAGATTGATTATCGTTGGCTAAGTGGTGCTCTAGTTCGGCATTAAGAGCCGCTTCGGTTAATTGCTTAATCAAAGGGCCTAAGATGCCATCTTTACCAGTGAGGCTTTTACCAGCTTGTAAATCTGTTAATGCTTGCTCAAAATCAAAAGAGTTAGTCATGTGTCATTCCTGTTTTATTATATTCTACTGAAATGACACAGAATTATGAACACTCCCTCTAAAAAATCTTAACTCATAGAGTCAGACAACTTACTTAAATTGACCATTACTTCCAATGAATATAACCTTGATATTATTTCTTTATCATAGTCATTTAATGCTTCAGTAATTAGTTCGTCTAAATTGTTTAGAGAGTCTAAAGTATCAACTACTGAAACTTTTTGAGCATCAGTTAATTTATTTTTTCCGGTTTTGATCGATGGAATCATTTTATCATTTATATTTTCTTTTAATGATACGAATACACCCCTTACTGCTCTATACGCTAATATATCTGCAATTGATTGAATAGATGAGCCTTTGTACATCTCTAATGCTTTATGAGGTTCCATGCCTAGTGCATTAAAAGCTGCTGTTTCATCTGATGAAAAGCCAACAGTAGCATTATACCGGCTTTTAGTAAGAGCAGAAGCTATTAAGGTTGCATATTGTGTTTGTAAAGAGCTCCAACTATTAATTGTAGGTAAGCGTCTAGGCAACGACACCTAGCTATTTAAAATTCCAAGGCATTAGTGATTCAAGAGCATCAGGATTTTCAGCAATCTGCTCTAAACAGTGGGATATATAGTCATGTACGACAAGGCCGTTAGCCTTAGCGGTTTCCACCAAACTATAGAGAATGGCGCTGGCTTTCGCACCTCTTGGGGTATGGGAAAACAACCAAGCCTTGCGTCCAATCACAAACGGTTTTATGGCTCGTTCTGCACGATTGTTATCAATACTTAACTTACCATCATCAAGGTAGCGTTTGAATTTTTCATACTGATTCAGTGCATAGGTAATGGCTTTTGACAGCGGCCTTTGCGGAGACAGTTTTTCTTTGTGCTCTACAAGCCAGTGATAAAACTCTTCGACAATGGGTTTGGCTTGTTGTTGGCGAGCCTTGTATTTTTCATCGTCCTTCATCTCTTTAATCGATTGCTCTATACCATAGAGTTTACCAATGAAGTTAAGCGCTACGTCGGCTTTACCGGTTGTCTTGTTGTTGCCTTTTGCTTCAATGAACTTGCGACGGATATGAGCAAGACAAGCCACTAAAGTGGCGCTGGTTTTTTCATAACCTTTGTAGCCATCAACGTGCATGTAACCTGAGTAATCATCGAGAAAATCAATGGCGCATTGTCCTGCACGACTGTTGTGATAATCAAATAAGACGATGTTTGTCTTACCTTCAGGTTTGTCATCACCGCAACAATATAACCACATATAGCTGGTCGCTTTGTTAGCTTTGATAACCTTGAGCGGTGTTTCATCCGCATGAATCGCAGGTTGTTGGAGTAACTGTTCTTTGAGTGTGTCATACAACGGTTCAAGCAGTTCGCTACAACGAACCATCCAACTTGACATGGTTTTGCGATTAATCGTTATGCCGATATCGCCAAACCACGTTTCTTGTCGATACAACGGTAAGCCAAACTGATACTTACAGGTAATGATTTGACTGAGTAAACTTGGCGTAGCAATACTTTTAGGGATAGGAGTTGACGGCATTGGCGCTATCTGGATATCGCTTTGTATGCCCTCTTTTTCACACGCTCTGCATGCGTACTTTGGACGAACGGTTTTAATAACCTTGATATGAGCAGGTACAAATTCGAGCGTTTCACTTTCTGCTTCACCCATTTTATGTAACGCACTTTGACAGTGACTACAGACTTTAGCGTCGTCGTGTAAATCAACCACCACCTCTTTGCGAGGTAAGGCCTCGGGTAATGGTGTGCGCTTGGGTTTTGCTTTTTCGGTGTGTGGTTCATCATTGGCGATGAGGAGCGCTTTTTCTGTGTCAGACAGCGTTTCTATGTCATCCAATTGAGCTTCTACTTCGTTAAATACTTCACCAGCCCCTGGCATTTTCTCTGACTTTTTGCCGTATTCTTTGGCAATCTTGGCGTTATACGCATCAAGTAGTTCTTGATAGAGAGACTTTTGCTGCGCTAACTCTTTGTTTTGCTTTTGCACAACGTACTGCAACTCAAGCAGCATGCTCTTGAGTTGTTCTGGGTCGTTGGGCAATGAGTTGGCATCAAATTTCATGCCGTCAGTGTAGCAATGTTATAGCGCCATTGTGACTGTTCAGCTCAAATAGAAAATCAGATCGTGTCAACGATCGTTGACTTGTGTATTGCGCTATCCCAGATCGGACTGATAATGTAATTCTTGATGACCAAGGACATCGTAACCAGACAATAGCCAAGTGAGTTGTTGCTCTGTTAACACAACATCCTCGCTATCAAGTTGACTTGGCCATTTGAATTTGTGTTTTTCAAGGCGTTTATACCACAGGGCAAAGCCCGTTTTATCCCAATAGACTAATTTCAATTTATCTTTGGCTTTATTAGAGAATAAGAACAGTGCGCCGGTGTAGGCATCGTATTTAAGCTCTTGCTCTACAATAGCAATAAGGCCATCGATGGACTTTCGAAAATCGACTACATCGCGATACAGATAGACAGCGCTTGGATTAACAAACATCTTCATGATGCAACCCCTTAAGCAGCTGTGCCAAGTACATTGGCGATGTTGATTGTGGTAAGCACACCTTGGCGAGGCCTACAGTAAGAACAATAGGAGCTATTTCTGTATTAATTTTTAACGGTTGAGTGACGCAGGCTTTCACAAAGCTTGATGTTTCCTTAGTTAACTTCTTCTTAGTTGCATAAAAGGCTGTGGTTGAAATGTTATTGTCGCGGCAAAAATCACTAACGCTCAAGCCACTGGATTGGTGCAGATTAATGATGTCTTGCCATTGTTCGAGGCTTCGATGTTTACTCATGTTAATCTCCTTAATAAAATTGGAGATACTCTATCCAAGTTAACATATGAAAGGTATGTGTCTTTGGCGAGACGCTTACAATGAACGTATAAAATTTTATCCATCTTTTTTAATTTTGAGAAAAGTAGCAATATAATCCATGGCGCACCGAAACCGTAAATAATATGCAGGCTCCAATAATACTCTTTGCGAATAAAGTCATTAAAATATGCAATAATGGCAATCAAAATAGTAGTCGCAATTATTAAAATAACTTTATTCGTAAGCGTCTAGGCAACGACACCTAGCTATTTAAAATTCCAAGGCATTAGTGATTCAAGAGCATCAGGATTTTCAGCAATCTGCTCTAAACAGTGGGATATATAGTCATGTACGACAAGGCCGTTAGCCTTAGCGGTTTCCACCAAACTATAGAGAATGGCGCTGGCTTTCGCACCTCTTGGGGTATGGGAAAACAACCAAGCCTTGCGTCCAATCACAAACGGTTTTATGGCTCGTTCTGCACGATTGTTATCAATACTTAACTTACCATCATCAAGGTAGCGTTTGAATTTTTCATACTGATTCAGTGCATAGGTAATGGCTTTTGACAGCGGCCTTTGCGGAGACAGTTTATCTTTGTGCTCTACAAGCCAGTGATAAAATTCTTCGACAATGGGTTTGGCTTGTTGTTGGCGAGCCTTGTATTTTTCATCGTCCTTCATCTCTTTAATCGATTGCTCTATACCATAGAGTTTACCAATGAAGTTAAGCGCCTTTATTCCCATATATTAATGGATTAATTCTCAAGGATTTTGTTAGTTACGGTAGGATGGAAAACAATAAGTTTATCATGCTCACAAAAAACGCTTATATTGTTGTAACCGCGCTAGAGACTAATAGAAATAATCCATCATTAAGGGAGGTAGTTTATTCATTGACAACAATATTACCAAGGCAGATGTGGTCAAGAAGAAGAGCTAAATTACTTGAACCTTGGTCTACCAGACTTGCGGACACCGGTAAGGGGATCGCTGACAGAATTAACGTCCAACCTATATTGATACTAAGTCCTGCCACCCTTGCTAAGGGTGACAGCAATGGGCTAAGTTTTTCAGAAATGAGTCTTACTCTCGGGTAAAAACATATACCATTAAGAGGTTCCTCATCTTGGTGAACGAATGGTAAAGGTTGCTGGGTAATAATGGATCTATCCGGTAGTCTTCGACGTACCCCCTATAAGTTATTATTCCTAATCTTTCAATTGGTGAACGTTAGTTAAACGAATATACAAGATCAAAATATGTGTCATATTTAGACAGATATATCTTTACAAAATCGCTCCAGCCGCTTTTTCAATGGAGGTGAATAAATATTATCTGGGAAATAATCTTTTCCGAAAATTGTTGAGGTCTACCTGAACAACATAAGCGACAAATCCCACTTTTAAAAATACACGGTCTTAGAAAGTTTTTACGTCCATGGGATTACATAAACGTATTTTTCGGACGCTATTAACTACTAATGCATAAATTCAATTAGCCAAACTTGGTTTGGTTTTATTAGCTAACTTACCGTTTTTTCAACGCGGATTTTGTTCCGTATCGATAACAATAAGTGCTAATAATAAACGATAAACTAGTGATCTTGATTCTGGATTTTTAATTTAAAATACATAGTCAGTCGCTACCTTGCGTTACGGCGGCCTCATCTTTTTTTTGCATTACTCCTGCGTCAACAACACTCTGATGACTTAAAAACATCTATATTGGGCTGTCATTAAACTTAGACCTTTCATGTTTATTCGATCATATCTTTTATGAAAATATTATACGAAAGGGAGCTTAAATTTACTGGAGGACTGTCGTGCTAGTTTATCGATTATGACAAATAATGAATGGTTTAAAGACACATACATTAATCACTTAGTTTAAAAATAAATAACATCAATAAGACTCAGCCACTTTATGAGTAAGTAAAAATACTTAGTACTGATGGCAGTGATAAGTTTAAAAAAGCACTTCAATTAATTGAAGGTTATTGAAATTTTATATTCAAAAAAATACTTTTCTTTATAAAAAAGTGATTGTTTGTTAATTATAACTAAAATCATACGTTGCTAGGGCCTGTTGATCTTTGGTGAAGGTTTTTGCAGCGAATTGTTCGGGTTTTATACAAGGCAGAGCCTGTGACGCTTAGCGGGCTAAGCTAGCACGCGATAACGCCGTAGAAATCACGAACAAACGCTGTCCTTCGGATGCAATGACAAGACATTTTCGCCGCGTTTTTCGTCGCTCGCCTAGGTAAACTAGGCCACGCTCCTCATGCCTTGCGAAAAAGCCTTGTCAATTGCACAAAATTCATCCTCGAAAGATCAACAGGCCCTAGTATATAAAAATACTAACTAATGCTTATTTGGGGAATATTACTTTTATTTCATCGGGAGATAATACCAACACTGATACTTGAAATTAAAAAATAATGTAACTACTCAGCACTTCAAAGCTAGTGTTTTAAATTAATTGAAAAATAAAAGTAACTACTCAGCAGGGGGGAAGATATTTGGTAGTGCTCCGTTTAATAATAATGACAAAGCAGTAGACGCACTGACCCCTTGTTTTTTACAACTTGACAGGTAGCTTCTAAGGCCAAAAAACATGACGGAACCATGCTTGCTTCTAAAGCAGCCCGATATCTTTTGCTGAACTTTCACCATTCTCAAATCATTTTCACCCTGATTGTTCGTGAAAGGCACAATTTTATCCACCATAAATCTGAGTACATCATCTTCGTAACTCTGTAATCGCTCTAATAAATTGCGCGATTTTGATTTCTTAGGGCGTCCACGTTTCCCGACGATTATCGCTGGCGGAGGGCTTTCGTGTTCACCCTCTTTTAAAATATCTCGATATTGAAGGCGACTCATTAATTGTCTTTTGTCGCTAATCACTCCACCGCTATCTTCAACTTCCTGATTAAGCTCTATTAAAAAAATACGCATCGTTTCAGCCCAGCTCTTGCCATCCTGTTCGTATGCACGTGTGAGTTCTCGCAGATGATGAGCATTGCATAAAGCATGTTGACAATCATAACGATAGTACGGCTTCCAGTGATCATGACACATCACACCAGTGAAGTCGGGTAGTATTCCAATGGCATTGATGGCATCACAACCTCGTTTCTCATGAGCCGATAGATAGGTCCATTTTAATGATGATGCATTGTGTAACCATTGACGTTGACCGTTAATGTTAATGCCTGTTTCATCAGCATGAAGCACTGATTCATTCTTCAAACTTTCCTTGATGAATTCAAGCGCATTCGTCTCATCGAGATGACGGTAAGCTGTATTAATGAAGTTGTACAGACTGCCACTACTCAGTGGAATGTTAAGTTGGTCGGTAAAATATTCACGAATACGCTCGTAAGGGAGTAGCTGATATTGAGACAAGTAAACCGCGTGAGCCTTTAGCCCATTACCATATTGAATTCGACTATTAACCCCCGTTGGAAATGGAGCAACGAATCGCTTACCAAATTCGTTTTCAAGAATTTGGGCTTGGTATTGAGTTACGACGCGCTTAAACTCTATATCCACTACCTGACGGGTTTCCACCCCCATATCGGTATAACTCCCTGGTGGTAATAGCGTTCTATCAAGAACTATTTTATGGTTGATATCAGGTCGTTCATCAAGCGGTAAAGTTGTTCCTTTATGACCGAGTTGCCCACCCGATGCATTTGAACTATTAGCGTTAGGCTTCTTTTTTCGATTAGGATCTGATGATGGTGGTTTACTGCTATTTCGACTGTTAAGGCCTAACCGTTGGGACAATAAAGTGACGATAAGCAACAATAAATCGATAGCGGCACGCATTGATGGGGACAATGTTTTATCCGTCTCGATTTGCTTTTTTATGTTGTCGATATTTTTTTCAATATCGATGCCGCTTATTTTCATTGCTCAAACTACTGAATAGAGAGACCCATAGAATAACGGCTCAGAATGATCAAGCAAGTCGATCATTTTTTATTTTTCAATTAATTTAAAACACTAGCTTTGAAGTGCTGAGTAGTTACTTTTATTTTTGTAATCATATATAAATCCAATTAAAACATGATGTAAGGTGTTTCTCAGTTAGCGATATATTTTTGAGGGGCGTTTAGATAGCTTCATTGATATTTAGAAAATTAAGCTTGGCACAGATTAGTGAACACCCTCATTGGACAAGTTTTAAGCAATGAATTCAGTCAATAATTTTAATCGACATTGAAATTATTTCGACATTAAAGTGCTAGTTAGTCATTGATTGATTTAGTTCTAAATATTAATTTAATTTTTTATTTGATATGGTCCCAAGTTGGACTATTGTTAATTATATATGGATAGTAGTTTAGGGATAAAATGTCACATCAGTTCCAGTCGGGAATTCAATGCTTATCATTGATTGCTCGTTTTCATCAAATGCCGGCTGAACCGGATGCACTGCTTAGAGAATTTAGTCATACAGACTCTTCACTATCAGAAATCAATTTAGTTCGAGCTGCAAAAAGCCTTGGTTTTAAAGCTAAATTTATCGTTGAAACACCGAATAAATTAAGTGCAGATGTACTTCCCTCAATTGCCCGCCATAATGATGGTCATTATTTTATTATTGCAAAGCTAGTTGATGATAAAGTTCTAATTCAAGATTTGATTGATAATAAACCTCAGACGTTATCTCTTGATGAGTTAGCTGACATATGGAGCGGAGATTTATTATTGTTATCAAAGCGAACGTCTTTGCTTGAAGAGAGTACCAAATTCGGGTTTAGATGGTTTGTCCCTGCGTTAATAAAATATAAAACGTATTTTTCAGATGTTTTTATTGCTTCTTTCTTTATTCAGTTGATTGGCCTTGCTACTCCAATATTCTTTCAAGTGGTCATCGATAAAGTATTGGTCCATAAAGGGATGACAACACTTGATGTTTTGAGTGTTGGTTTTTTAGCTATTATTACCTTCGAGGTCATCCTGACCGGATTAAGGACGTATATATTTTCGCATACGACGAATAAGGTCGATGTGGAATTGGGCAGTAAGTTATATCGTCATATGCTTTCGTTGCCTGTTCCGTATTTCAATGCGAGGAGAGTAGGCGATACGGTAGCTAGAATTAAAGAGTTAGATACGATTAGAGAGTTTTTAACAGGTTCATCACTAACCGTTGTCTTAGATGTTTTGTTTAGCGTTGTTTTCTTTAGCGTCATGTTCTATTACGCACCTCTATTGACATGGATTATTGTTGGAACAATTCCTTTTTATCTCGCGTTATCTTTAATTATTACACCAACATTGCGTAAACGTTTGAATGAGAAGTTTCAACGCAGCGCTGAAAATCACTCATTCTTAGTTGAATCTGTTAATGGTGTAGAAACCATCAAAGCAATGGCTGTTGAGCCTCAACTCCGTAATACATGGGAGGATAAACTCGCTGATTACGTTAATATTTCATTTAAAACTAGTAACTTAAATAATATTTATAGCCAAGTAGCAGCCTATATTAATAAAGTAGGTAGCCTACTAACATTATATTTTGGTGCTATTGCCGTTGTTTCTGGCGGATTAACTATTGGTCAGTTCATTGCATTTAACATGCTTGCACAACGTGTTAGTGGGCCCATTATGCGCTTGGTTAATTTATGGCAAGATTTTCAACAAGCCAATATTTCCTTGCAACGCCTAGGGGATGTTTTAAATGCACCACCTGAGCCTGGGTATAATCCAAATCGTGCAACATTACCTGATATTAGAGGTGAAGTGACTTTTGACCATGTAGTCTTTCGTTATGGCCCCAACCGTGCACCAGTCCTAAATAATATCAGTGTTAAATGTGAGGCTGGTGAGGTCATTGGTATTGTCGGGCGCTCAGGTTCAGGTAAAAGCACATTGACAAAGTTAATCCAGCGACTTTATGTGCCTGAAGCTGGCAGAGTGCTAGTAGATGGTGTGGATTTAGCGATGGTTGAACCTGCATGGTTAAGACGACAAGTGGGGGTTGTTTTACAAGAAAATTTCTTATTCAATCGCTCTGTCAGAGAAAACATTGCGCTTGTAGATCCCGGTATGCCGATGGAGCAGATTATTAATGCCGCTATGTTATCAGGTGCGCATGAGTTTATTTTAGAACTCCCAGAAGGGTATGACACTGTCATCGGTGAGCAAGGTTCATCGCTATCTGGGGGGCAACGACAAAGAATAGCGATAGCCAGAGCGTTAGTGACAAACCCTAAAATATTAATATTTGATGAAGCAACCAGTGCACTTGATTATGAGTCTGAAAGTATCATTCAAGAGAATATGCAACGTATTAGTAGTGGCCGAACTGTGTTTATCATTGCACATCGGTTGTCTGCAGTAAAAGATGCGAATCGCATTTTAGTGATTGATAATGGGCTCTTAGTTGAAGAAGGGAGCCATAATACTTTAATCGACCACCAAGGCATTTATGCTCAGTTATATTCAATTCAAAGTCATCATGGAAGTGCGTCTTCAGCACGCCAAAGTGTTCAGGCTAATACGCAACAAGGTGTTAAGTTGCAGAAAGAACAGAGTGGGGAGTCAATAAATGACTGATGTTTTAAATGACACTAAAAGCGCTCCACTGAGTCAGGAAAAATTAGCTTTTTTGCCAGCTGCGTTAGAAATTCAAGCGGCGCCGCCAGCGAAATGGAGCCGCTCTTTATTGTGGACTCTGATGGTGTTTATTCTTAGCGCTGTGATTTGGGCATCGTGGGCAGAAATCGATATTGTTGCTACTGCGCAAGGTAAGATAGTGCCAAATGGTCAAGTCAAAATTATCCAGCCATTGGAAGCAGGGGTGGTAGAGGCTATTTATGTGAAAGAAGGACAAATGGTATCTAAGGGAGATAAGTTAATTGCGCTAGATGGTACGGCTAATAGCGCTAATATAGAACGTTTTCAGAGTGAATGGTTGGAATATAGTAGTGATTTAGCACGTCAGAATACATTTCTAAAAATGCTAAAGAATGACAACGCACAACAATCTCTGTCATTGAATGTAAATGATAACGCTTTACTAATGAGTATTTGGAATGAATATAACGCCAAGCTTGAAAGTATTGATAGTGACATTGTTAAACAAGATGCGGAAAAGAAAGCGCTTGATATTGATGTCGCTAGATTAGTAAAAACTTTACCGCTAGTGATTGAGCGGGAGCAGAGTTATAGCAAGTTACTAAAAACGTCTGCGGTTTCTCGTAATCAATATTTAGAGCTAAAGCAACTAAGGATTGACCAAGAAGAAAGCCTTAACATGCAAAAAGCACGTATAGAGCAGCTTAATGCATCCATTGTTTCATCACATCACAATAGACGTGCTTACCAATCCGAAGTACGAAGAACAACGCTGCAAGAGGTTAACCGGTTAACATTGCTTTCTAATTCTGCACAGCAAGAACTAGTTAAGGCCCAAAAGCTATCGTCATTACAAATATTAACAGCGCCCGTCGATGGAGTTGTTGAGCAATTAGCTATTGCAACTATAGGTGGTGTGGTATCACCAGCACAAGAGTTACTTAGAATTGTCCCGAAAGAGCAAGAGCTCATGATTGAAGCAGGACTTCTTAACAAAGATATTGGTTTTGTTTACGCAGGGCAAACTGCTGAGGTCAAAATCGACAGCTTTCCATTTACAAAATATGGTGTGATAGATAGCCAAGTTATTGATGTATCTTCAGATGCAGTTGAAAATGAACAGCTAGGGTTGCTTTTTCCACTCAAAGCGACATTGATACAACGTTCAATTAATGCCGATGGGCGAATGGTTAAACTGATACCGGGAATGTCAGTGACTATCGAGATTAAAACTGGAAAGAGAAGGTTAATGGAGTTTTTATTAGCGCCTTTAATGAAAGGGGTTAGTGAAGGTGGAAGAGAAAGGTAGTAGAACGCTGCTGTTAAAATATAGTTATGGGTGATGTTACTTTCAAAGCTTACGAAAAAAGAGAAATTAATGAAACAAAATACAAATGTTCAATCAATGCTAAAAGTATTGGATTACACCAAAACGAATAAAAAATGGTATGACGATAAAGAACTATATGCGGGTTACCATACCGTATCTATTCAAGGCGAAGAATTTAAAGGTCAACGAGAGCCTAAAAAGCGATTAGCAAAAGTAGATTATGATTTTACGGGTAAGAAAGTATTGGATGTTGGTTGTTCAAACGGTGGTTTACTCCATGCACTTGCCGATAAAATTGAATTGGGCGTTGGGGTTGATTTTAATAGCAAATGCGTAAATGCAGCTAATGCACTAAAAGCGATAAATCATATAGATAACATTCATTTTTATAGCTTTGATCTGGATAAAGAAGACTTGTCCATGTTGAATCATTTCATTTTTGGTGAAACGGTAGACGTATGTTTTTTCTTTAATATTTCACTCTGGGTAAAGCGTTGGAAACAAGTTTTTTCTTTGTGCTCTGAAATGACTACAACCCTATTATTTGAAGCACATGGTAGTGATGAACAGCAGCAAGAACAAATGAATTTTGTTAAATCTGTTTATGCTAATATTCGACTGCTTTCTGAACAGTCTGATGATGATCCAACCTATTCAAAACGCAAAATGTATATTTGCGAAAATAAAATAGAAAGAAAAGTCTTAGGTGAATTATCTGAAAACTCAAACTTTTTAAAAGTATATAGTGAAGATGCAGTTAAACAATCTTATGAAGAAGCGTTTAAAGGCGAAAGCGTAAGTACGATTAATTTTTACCCCAATACCCATGAAAGTGTTGTAGCTGATATTAATAATGAATACATTGTAAAATTTCCACGACCACACAGAGGCGTTGATGGGCTAAATGCAGAGCAAGGAATTACAGATCTTATCAGAAATAAGGTTCAGATAAATATACCTGCATTAAGTATTCAAGCTGAGCCTGTTATCTTTGCTCGTTACCCAAAAATTCAAGGGCAACTTTTTGATAAACAAAGATACGAAAAACTTCCTGAAAAAATCAAAGAGACACTAGCAAGTCAGTTAGCTAGTTTTATCGCCAGTTTGCATGCCATATCTCAAGATGATATTGAAAAATCATCTATTGAACTAGCGCCTTCTTGGGAGATTCAGCTTGAATTAATTGAGCAGCAATTTGCTAAAGAAAAAGATGAAGTAATCAACGCATTATTACCAGAGATATTGAAAAATCAACACGCACTTAAAATAGCCGATGAAAACAAGGTATTCGGTCACTTCGATCTACACGGCGGTAATGTTTTACTCAATGACAAACACAGCGAATTTACTGGTGTTATTGACTTTGGTAATTGTAAGTTTGGTGATTTACACCAAGACTTATCGGTAATGAATTTAAGCTCACCCGCCTTAGCACAAAAAGTAGCTTTAGCCTACGAGCAAATAACACAACGAAAATTGAACCGTTTGTTGATACAGCACTACACGACTATTTTTTATATTAACTTATTAGCTGGTCTCAAACGCAATAACGCAGATGACAAATATGCGTACTGGTTAGGAGAATTACAT
Organism: Psychrobium sp. nBUS_13; assembly: GCF_051201665.1. GTDB lineage: Bacteria > Pseudomonadota > Gammaproteobacteria > Enterobacterales > Psychrobiaceae > Psychrobium. The sequence continues at coordinate 92,376 of NZ_CP179211.1, forward strand.
AAGTGGTATGACTACCTTCTTGATGAACGAGCAACTATTAACCTTAAAAATCGTAAATCAGTGTCAGCTATCCCTAATAATTGGCGTCAATGGTTAGCAATCAACTTAATGAAAGGCGCAGCTCCAGTGAGTTTACAGAAAATACTCAGAGAGCATAACTTTTCACATGTTGATATTGCTACAGAACTTAAATTAGCGAGTGAACATGCTTATATTCAAGCGGGGAAAGATATTTTTCATACCCTCAATAAGCGGGAATGGTTGCTAAAAACTTGCGATACCTTAGCTGCATTAGACCCTCGCTATTCGACAAAAATAGAAATAAGAGAGACGCCTGATTTTACTACTTTTGTTAATAATTACTACAGTAAGCATTTACCTGTAGTTTTACAAAAAGGCATTGAACATTGGCCAGCATTTAAAAAATGGACACCAAGCTATTTACTAGAACAATACGGTCGGCAGGAAATTGAAGTTCAGTATGGACGTGAAAATGATCCATTGTATGAGCGTAACTCAGGGCGACATAAGAAGAAAATGCTAATGTCAGAGTTCGTTAAGTTAGTTGAGAATGGCGGGGCAAGTAACGACTATTACATGACGGCGAACAATACAAAAAATAGCTTGTCAGGTATTGCGCCATTATTTAACGATATTGCAGATTTTGGTCAAGGATATCGAGAGCAAAAAGAAAATAGTGCAGGGGCATATTTGTGGTTTGGTCCAAAAGGAACCTATACCCCCATCCATCACGACTTAACTAATAATATGTTGGTGCAAATCGTTGGCCGCAAGAAAGTTACGTTAATTCCTGCTCTGCAAGTACCAAATATTTATAACGATAAAGGCGTATTTAGTGCTGCACAGTTTCCCTATTTTGATAAATCTAAACATCCATTAATGGCAAACTTAACACCAGTAGAAGTGATTTTGAATCCTGGAGAAGCTATTTTTATTCCGTTGGGTTGGTGGCATACGGTTGAAGCGCTTGATGTATCTATCAGTATCGTGTTTACCGATTTTATGGTACCAAATCATCTTGCCGCTGAATTTCCAAGAGAGAAAAACTAAAGATGGAAATTGGTATTTTTATGAAAGGTGTTTATTTCAACTCGAAAGCTAATAATTTAAGTAGCAATAAACTTAGGCGTGTTCAATATTGCAGTGCTAGTTTGTTACTTATAATATTGCTTGTAGGTCTCGTTGGGGCATTACCCTTAGCTTATGCTGAAGTATTGAGTTGTAAAGGCCATTCAGGGAATACCATTTTTACTGATAACCCCTCTCATTGCGCTACCATTAAAAATGATAGTGCCATAGGTAATGAAAAAGGTAGAAAGACAGCTAATACAGCGCAAGTTCAAACAATTCAACGCTGTGGGAAAAGAGTCAAGAATAAGCACAAAGTCGATTACTGCACGCCACGCCGTAAATATTATAAAGCTGGGACTAATTGGACTATTTACTTAGAGAAAATACTGGTTGACGCAGATAAGGCGTATGCTGATCGAGCATTAAATAAACTTGAACAAAATCTCAATGAAATTATTTCAAAATTACCGCCTACGGCTGCACGGCAATTAAAAAAGCTAGATATTTATTTAATGAAAGGGGAAAAGTCTGGCGTTAACGAAGGAGGCATGTCCTATATTCGTCCGGGAGAACCGAAAAACTATCATTATCTAGATCCCAAATGGCAGCACGCTATTGTCGTCTACAGCGCTAAAACTTTAATGTATTTAGATGAAATGTGGACAAAAAAAGCGTTAATGCATGAACTTGCCCATGCGTGGCATATTTCAAATTGGCCTCAACGACACCCACCTATTTATAACGCCTATTTAAATGCAAAAAGTAAAGGATTGTACCAAAATATAGAAGACTATAAAGGTCGTAAAATTGAAAAAGCTTATGCGATAAAAAACCAAATGGAATACTTCGCAGACTTATCGGCAATGTATTTTGTTGGGGGAAATTACTTTCCCTATAACAAAAATGAGCTTGCAAAATACGACTTTGAAGGCGTTGGCATGATTAAGGAAATGTGGTTCTAGTATGTTTTATTTTAAGGCTCAATCAGTGAATGATAATTATCGTACTCCTTTTACATGTAGGAACTTCGTTATGACAAAAATTATAGGTATTGGCATTCTCACCGCGCTTACATGTTTAACTAGTTGCACGGATGAACCATGGCAACCCATCCCGAAAGAAGGTGATGTGGTGATGTGGAAACATCGCCCTGAATTGATTATAAAAGCGAAACTGGGGCAACGTCGAGAGCACGTTATTACCCACCCTCAAACAGACCATCGATTTTATGAGCCTGAATTTGAGACATTTATTGGTCAATTTCCCATCGATTATGATCCGCAACCTTACGCGACATTGACGGAACAAGAATATCTTGATTTCGAGGCGGAACTGTCCCAAAAAATCCTAGCGAGAAAGAGCATACATCATATTGAGTTCTACCTAATGTTAAATGGGGCGCAGGCGAAGGCGACTGATCGAAGTATTTTTGACAGACAAGCACTGGACGATATTAATCAAGTCAAAGTGGAATTGCATGGTCGAAGCATTTTAGTTGACCATAGTAGGACGACAAAAGATATGCATGACACCTTTGTCCAAACCAAAGTGAATAAAACATGGCGTCGCAATGAAAAATTATCAATTGAGTATGGCTTACAATGTTTTACAGAGATTAATGGACATCCATTAAATAGAACCGGATGTTTTGGGGAGTCCGGTTATGAAAAGGCTTCTGGTGTAGATTTTAGTTTAATGTCAGACGACTGGATTTACGCACGGTCTTATGAACCGATTTATGGCGGTATTACAATTAACTATCGCATTGATAAGCGTCGACTAAAACAGTGGCGGCAAGTCGATGCAGCGATATGGCGTTTGCTAGAACGTTGGAATGTTTCTCCGTTAACAACATCAACCTCACAACAAAAAGAATTAAAGGAATAATGTCATGACTATTGAATTAACCGCAAAGCAAATCTCAGAAATTAAAGATTTTATTGAAGGGGATGATGGGCCTGACTATGCGGGCATGTACCTATATATTTATAGGAAATTGAAAGATCAGATGGATGATGATCAAGAATATTGGTTTGAGCAAGCCGCTCAAATTAATAAATATTTGAATGACACTAGCTCAGAGCCCACTGAATCAGCCTATTTTATTCAGCAAATTAATATTGAGAGTTTAAAACTGGCAAACAACGTAACACCGACAGATGCTGAAATAGCAGCCATCAGTAACCACATTGGTGCCAATGTTTACCAAGATATTATGGAAAGCGTTGGGGCTGATGGACGAGGACGTTTACCAAGCATAGAGCATCAAGTTCAAGATGATATTAATGCTGCTATTGAACATGCAGGTTTGTCCTATAGTCAATGGGGCGGTGCATTCTATTTTTGGGACTATGTTTTACCAGATGACAATAAGAAAATAGGTCAACATGTTGTTGATGATAACAATGTCGGCAATTTTATTGAGATGACCAGCAAAGCCATGGCGAGGACCATTAAAAAGTTTGGCCTAATTAATGGTGAGTCAGGCGAGGCTGCTTTTGGGGCGCTTAAAACGTTTGCTTGGGGCGGTACTGGTGGTTTCAATCCAATAGCACTCGCGTTCGTAATGACGCCTGCCATTGCCGCTGGATTAGCGCCTCAGACGGATCAGTGGATAGGGTTGCAAGTTGGATTTGCTGTAATGAAGGAAGTGAATCTCAAAGATACAGCAATTGATTGGGCTAAAGCGACGTTTGATGATTTTATCGATTATTTAGATGATTTAGCAGAATTTTCTACAGTTGATAGTGTTCAAAGTGCAGTGTCAAATTTATCTAAAGATACGATTTATGGCACGTGTGGAAATGATCATTTAAATGGTGGCTTTTTCGTTGGCTTAGGAAACGATCATTTATATGGCTTGAGCGGTAACGATATTTTAGATGGTGGATGGGAGGACGATACATTAGTAGGAGGGATTGGAGATGATAGGTTAATTGGCGGCTCAGGTGAAGACATATTATTTGGAGGTCGAGATAATGATGTATTACTTGGAGGTTCAGACAATGATGAATTATACGGCGGAGGTGGCACGAATAGGCTAGAAGGAGGAGATGGTTTTGATACTTATCACGTAACGTCGTCAGGCGACGCAATTACTGATAGTGATGGCAAAGGAAAAATTATTGCTAATGGCGTTGATTTGTCAGGTGATTATGTAGCTATTGATCATAACGTTTTTAAGAAAAAAGGTAGTGAAATTATTGTACAACGCGGTGCTAATAATGTTCTGATGGTTAAAGGAGCTACTGCAGATGGTGGTTCATTTTTTGTTAAAGATTTTGAAAATGAAGATCTTGGAATAACGCTAACTTCAGAGTTTGAAGATGACGACGAGATTTTAGAGGGAAAGCGCGCTGAAAACATAACGGGAAATGTACTTGATGGCACAAAAAGTTTTGGTGGAAGATTAACAATAAAATCATTTTCATTTCAGGAGTATTCATTTTCACCAGGAGAAACAATATATATAAAAAATTTAGGCAGTGTACGTGTTGAAGAAAATGGGGACGTAACTTTCATTCCTCAAGACATTTTCTCTACGGGATATGTGAGACTAGGATACACCGTCGTGGATGAGCTTGGTACAGAAAATTCATCTTATGTTGGGATAGAAAGTGGGATTGAGTCAGATACTGACAGCGGCAGCGGCGGCAGCGGCGGTGGCGGTGGCGGCGGCGGCGGCGGCGGCGGCGGCGGCGGCGGTGGCGGCGGCGGCGGCGGCGGCGGCGGTGGAGAGACCGGCGGAGAGACCGGCGGAGAGACCGGCGGAGAGACCGGCGGAGAGACCGGCGGAGAGACCGGCGGAGAGACCGGCGGAGAGACCGGCGGAGAGACCGGCGGAGAGACCGGCGGAGAGACCGGCGGAGAGACCGGCGGAGAGACCGGCGGAGAGACCGGCGGAGAGACCGGCGGAGAGACCGGCGGAGAGACCGGCGGAGAGACCGGCGGAGAGACCGGCGGAGAGACCGGCGGAGAGACCGGCGGAGAGACCGGCGGAGAGACCGGCGGAGAGACCGGCGGAGAGACCGGCGGAGAGACCGGCGGAGAGACCGGCGGAGAGACCGGCGGAGAGACCGGCGGAGAGACCGGCGGAGAGACCGGCGGAGAGACCGGCGGAGAGACCGGCGGAGAGACCGGCGGAGAGACCGGCGGAGAGACCGGTGGAGAAACCGGTGGAGAAACCGGCGGAGAAACCGGTGGAGAGACCGGCGGAGAGACCGGCGGAGAGACCGGTGGAGAGACCGGCGGAGAGACCGGCGGAGAGACCGGCGGAGAGACCGGCGGAGAGACCGGCGGAGAGACCGGCGGAGAGACCGGCGGAGAGACCGGCGGAGAGACCGGCGGAGAGACCGGCGGAGAGACCGGCGGAGAGACCGGCGGAGAGACCGGCGGAGAGACCGGCGGAGAGATCGGTGGAGAAACCGGTGGAGAAACCGGTGGAGAGACCGGTGGAGAGACCGGTGGTGAGACCGGTGGTGAGACCGGTGGAGAGACCGGCGGAGAGACCGGCGGAGAGACCGGCGGAGGGACCGGTGGAGAGACCGGTGGAGAGACCGGTGGTGATGGTGGCAGTGGCAGTGGTGACAGTGGTGGTGATGGTGGCAGTGGTGGTGATGGTGGCAGTGGTGGTGGTGGTGGCAGTGGTGGTGATGGTGGTAGTGGCGGCGACGGACCAAAACCACCTGCTCCGCCAATGCCACCCGTTCCTCGCAGAGATCCATTAGCCTTAGATCTAAATGGAAATGGAACGGTGGATACATTAGCGAACGATCATGGGGTATTTTTCGATCTTGATAATAGTGGGTTTGCTGAACAAACAAGTTGGGTCGCTCCCACTGATGGTTTACTCGTGTTGGATCGTAACGAAAACGGGTTAATCGATGGTGGTGCAGAGTTATTTGGCACAGAGACCTTACTTTCTAATGGTGAGTATGCTGAAAATGGCTTTGAAGCATTAGCCGATTTTGATGATCACCGCGATGGTATGATTACGGAACAAGACAGTATTTTTAATAAACTTAAAGTATGGCAGGACTTGGACAGCGATGGCGTTGCTGATGAAGGAGAGTTAAGATCTTTAGCTGATCTAAATATCAAGTCGTTTAATCTTGACCATAGTTTAAATGTCTATACTGATGAAAATAATGTTGAACATCGTGAGCAAAGTTTATTTACATATGGCGATGGAACAACAGGACTAACTAATACACTTTGGTTTGATTCTGACCTTCGAAATACCGTACCGGTAGATATTCATAATGGTGACGGTTTTAGCATCAGTGAAGAAGCTGCAGTTTTACCCGATGCAGTTGGCTTTGGTAATGTCTATTCATTACATCATGCTATGACACTAGATAAATCAGGTGAACTACAAGCATTAGTTGAAGCTTTTGTTGCTGAAAGTGATGCAGATGCCCGTTGGGAATTAGTGCACAGTATTTTGGCTCAATGGACAGGACAAGAGGACACAGCCATTGATGGTAGAGGTAATGACGTTAATGGACAACAGCTCGGCGTTTTAGAAACATTTTGGGGACAATCAGCATTACAGGACAATCCATCGGGGCAATATGCACAAATCGTAAATGATGTTTATGATGGTTTATCTAGATCCGTATATAGCCAATTAATGGCTGATAGTCATGTGAGTGATATATTTAATTTAATCAAATTTGAAAATGTAGATGGGCAGTGGGCCGGTGATTTTTCGAATGTTATAACATCTTTTATTGAACTATTTACTTCGGGAAATATTGAGGCGAGTAAAAGCCTTATTGATTTTATTGATGTCGTACAAGGGGTAACTCCATATGACGAAGTAATGCGTATCGATTTCATTAACGAAATTGAGCAAAGAGTTGAACCTTTACCATCAGATATTAGAAATAAAATGATTATTGCTATTAGATCAGGCGATGACAATTTTGTTGGTACAAGCTCAGATGACGTGTATTCCGGTTTCGCTGGTCAAGACAGCATAGCTGGGGAAGGCGGTAATGATATTCTTAGTGGTGGCACTGGCCATGACCTCTTGAAAGGCGATAACGGAAACGATCAGTTATCTGGTGATGAGGGCAACGACCGCCTAGAAGGCGGCCAAGGAGATGATGTCCTCATCGGTGGTGAAGGTAATGACACTCTTGATGGCGGTTCTGGTAGTGATAGTTATTTAGTTTTTGCAGATGGTAGCCATGATGTTATCAAAGAGTCTCGTGGTTCAGGTTCTGATTATGACCGTATAATTCTGGAAGAAGGGATCACAAGGGAGAATATTGAATTTTTCCTATCGGGAAGTGACGTGGTTCTAGTCATTAAAAAGGATAATATAGATACCACTGTAGTTTTGAAGAATGCTGCAAACGCTAGTAGTCAGACAATTAATGCAATTGAGTTTTTTGACGGTTCTAAATGGGATCTGGAGAAGCTCGTTACTCACATTAAAGGGACATCAGATAATGATGAATTAACAGGTGGTAACAATATTGACGTGATTATTGCTGGTGATGGTGATGACGTTCTCGACGGTGGTGCAGGCAACGATAGCCTGACTGGCGGTGATGGTAATGATGTGCTTATCGGCGGTCAAGGTAACGATAGCTTGAAAGGTGGTAGTGGCAGTGATATTTACCACTTTGGTTTAGGTGATGGTCAAGAC